>NZ_CP038013.1:300000-600000 GCF_004379335.1 Spiroplasma gladiatoris
AGAAAAAATTCTTTTTTAAATGAGGTTAAAGTTGATAATCCAATTCAAGAAGCGAGAGAAGATAATCGAAAAGAATTAGAAAAACAAACTAGTATAACTCCTCACGGTTTTAACGGAAGAACTCAAGAATTTTTAAGCTTAAAAAATAACTTAGATCAAAACAGTGATGAAAAACATGTTCAAAGTACACTTGATCAATTTTTAATTAACAAAAATGAGGCATTAAATAAAAATATTATCAAAAAAGATAATGATAATTATATTTCTCCAATGGAAAGTATTGCAAGAGCCACTTTTTTAGAAGATGCTACTTATTCAAGACATAATGATTTTTCAAACACAATTGAATTAAATAGCAATAAGGCAATTGAAAAAAATCAATATGTAAATACAAACTATCAGTTACCATCAATCGATCTTCTAAATGAAGATTTAAGTGGACCCCAACAATACGAAAAATTAAACAGACAAGCAGAATTAAAAGAACAAGCTATTAATAATACCTTTAAACAATTTGGAGTAGATGCAAAAGTCGTAAACAAAAACGTTGGACCTAGTGTTACTAAGTTTGAAGTTCAATCTGGTTTAAAAACAAAAGTAAATAGTATAACTAGTTTAGAAAATGACTTAAAATTATGTCTTGCAAGTCAAAATATAAGAATGGAAGCACCAATTCACGGAAAAGCATTAGTTGGAATCGAAGCTCCTAATGACAGTTTAGTTTCTGTTCCATTAAGAAGTGTTATAGAAAATGTACCTTTAACTAAAATGAATTCAAAATTATTATTCGCAATTGGAAAAACTGTTTCTGGTGAATTACTTTTTGGAGAGTTAGATAAAGCGCCACACTTACTGGTTGCTGGTTCAACTGGTTCAGGTAAATCTGTTATGATAAATGGAATTATTACATCAATTTTATTAAGAGCAAAACCTCATGAAGTAAAATTTTTAATGATAGATCCAAAAAAAGTAGAATTATCAATTTATTCATCAATTCCTCACTTACTAGCACCCGTTATAAGTGATATGAGCCTTGCAAATAATGCTTTAAAAAAAGTTATTAACGAAATGGAAAGAAGATATGCATTAATGCAGTCAACTTCAACTAAAAATATTGAAGGATATAATGCATTGATTAAAGATCCAACTAAAAAACTGCCATTTTATGTAGTTATAATTGATGAATTAGCAGATTTAATGATGACAGCTAATAGAAAAGAAGTAGAAGATTCAATAAAAAGAATTACTCAAATGGCAAGAGCTGCAGGAATTCATTTAATAGTAGCAACTCAAAGACCTTCAACCGATGTATTAACAGGTGTTATTAAATCAAATATTGTAACAAGAATAAGTTTTGCTGTTGCTAGTTCAATAGATTCAAGAACTATTTTAGATTCAACTGGTGCTGAAAAATTAATTGGAAAAGGAGATTTATTATATCATCCTCCAAACGCTAATGTTTTAACAAGAGCACAGGGTTCGTTTATAAGTGACGAAGAAATTATGAAATTAGTTGATTTTTGTTCGAGTCAACAAAAACAAATCTTTGAAGAAGAATTTATTAGAGTTGAAAATGATACTATAGATGGAAATTATAGTTCTGGTCAAAAAGATTCTTTATTTGAAGAAATTAAAAACTATGTAATTCAAGAAAAAAAAGCATCTACGAGTTTAATTCAAAGAAAATTTTCAATCGGTTATAACCGAGCTGCTAAAATTATTGATGAACTTGAAGAAAGTGGAATAATAGGACCTGCTAATGGTTCAAAACCAAGAGAAGTTTTTGTAAAAAACGAAGAGTTTTTTAGTTATTAGTTATTCTAAATCATAAATAAAAATCACTTACTTTATAAAGTAAGTGATTTTTATTTCAAAATATTTATTTTTATAGATTCGTTACAATAAAAAGGATTATTGAAACCTTTGTTTAGATTAACTCAAAAACACATATTTTTTTTATCAACTTTTTCAATTTTTAAAGCTTCTATATGATCGGTAATTGCATTTAATTCTGCAATTGAATTTAACAAACTACTTTCTGTGGGACCAAATAATGTAAATTTTATATTTTCTAATTCTTTTTTTGTTAAAATTTCATTTAAATCTTTTCTTAAAAAAGTTTTAACAATAGCACTTCCAGTTAGAGTAACTTTTTTTAAACTATTTTCTTTTCCGTGTATAACATTTATTTTAATTGCTTTAATTTCATTTTCTAAATTGATATGTTTAATTTCTAAACTTTCATCACTAAAGTATTCAAACTCAAACATCTCAATCAAATCATTTATATCAACAGATACAAAAGCAATTTTTTTAACTCTTCTTATAATATGTTCTGTATAACTTTTTAACACCTCAAATACTAAATTTTGATCTTTGATTTCATTTGGTAATACTGCTAAATAACCTTTTAAAATTGTTTTATTAAATAACTTATAAGCACCTTTTTTATTTATAAATTCTTCTAAACTTTTTAAATCCATTCTTACACCTTCTCTGATTAATATATTATATAATTGATAAAGATAAATATTGTTTTAAATTAAGAATATTATTTTAAGGAGAATATATGAGTGTTGAAAACCAATTAAAGACATTACCTGAAAAACCTGGTTGTTATATGTATTTTAATAAAAATAATAAAGTTATATATGTTGGTAAAGCTAAAAATTTAAAAAAAAGAGTTAGCTCATATTTTAATAAAGCTCATGATGTAAAAACAACAAAATTAGTTAGAGACATTGTTAAACTTGAAACAATAATTACGTTGAATGAAAAAGAATCACTTTTATTAGAACAAAACTTAATAAAAAAATATAAACCAAGATATAATATTGTTTTAAATGATGATAAAAATTATCCTTACATCGCTATAACAAATGAAAAAGATCCAGAATATATTTATATAAGAAACTATAATTCTAAAAATAAAGAATCTTTTGGTCCTTTTCCTGATGGTAGTAGTGCTAGAAAAATATTAAGAACACTTGAAAGGATTTATCCTTTAAGAAGGTGTAAAGGAAACATTGGACATCCTTGTACATATTTTCATATAGAACAATGTAGTGGCGCTTGTTTTCAAGAAGTTGAAAAAAGTTTTTATGATAAACAAATAAAAAAAATTAAGGATTTTTTTGATGGCAAATCTAATGATGTTCAAGAAATTTTAGAAAATAAAATGTATCAAGCAGCTGAAAATTTACAATTTGAAGAAGCGCAGAGAATTAAAGAGATAATAGAACACTTAAAATTTACAACAGAAAAACAAGATGTTGATTTAAGCGATAATATCAACAGAGATGTATTTAATTATTTTGAATTTGAAAATTATATTTGTTTTACAGTTTTATTTTATAGAAGTGGGAAATTATCTTTAAAAAATAATGAAGTTATAAAAAATGAAGGCCAAGATATAAATGATTTGTTTAAAAGTTATATATTACAAATCTATTCAAAAAATTTAGTACCTAATTTTTTAGGTGTGCCAAAAACAATTAATGTTGATGATTTAAAATTATTTTTTCAAAAAACAATTTTAAATGAAGAAGATTTTACAACAAATCGTCTTTTAGATTTAGCAAAAGAAAATGCTAGGGAATATTTATTTCAAAAACTTCATTATTCAGATCAAAATTCAATTACCAAAGAAGAAGTACTTCAAAAATTACAAAGTTTAATTAAACTTGATAAGTTTCCTTATCATATTGAAATGTATGATGTTGCAAATATGTTAAATGAATATGTAACAGGAGCTATGATTGTATTTAAAAATGGAGTAGTTAGTAAAAATGACTTTAGAAAATATAATATTGAAATTGAAGAAAAAGGTGATTTTAATAGAATGGAAGAAATGTTGTATAGAAGATATAAAAAAGATTTAGAATTTCCAGAAAAATGAGCTGATTTAATTATTATGGATGGAGGGATTATTCAAGTTCATGCTGCAAAAAAAGCTTTAGCAAAATTAAGTATTGATATTCCAATTATAGGTTTAGTTAAAAATGATAAACACAAAACAGAATATATTTTAGATACAAATGAAAATAAATTAGATATTGAAAAAAATTTTGAGGTTTTTAAACTATTAGAAAACTTTCAGTTAAGAGTTCATAATTATGCAATTAGTGGTTTTAGAAAAAGACAGTCTAAAGGAATTTTAAAAGAAGAAATCTTGTCTTCTGTAAAAGGGATGGGAGAAATTAAAGTTAAAAATATGTATGAAAAGTTTAAATCAATTGAAAATATGAAAAAATTAAGTATTAAAGAAATTGATGAAGTTGTTAAAAATAAAACAACTTCTCAAGAATTATTTGAGTTTTTAAAAAGTGTAAAATAATTTTTTGAAAAGAGTATAATAATTTTTATTAAAAGAAAGAAAAATTATGAAAGAGAAAAATATAGCGAAAAAAAATCAAAAGTTTGTTATTGAACCTTTTGATAAATTAAAAACACCAGTTTACAAAATAGCTAATCCTAAAGAAATTTTTGGTATGGCTATACCAATATTTATTCAACTTTTATTTACAATTTTAATATCACAAATTAATTTAATAGCAATTAATAATTATATGGGAGGAGCTTATGCAGAAGGAACTTCAAAAGCTATTTTAGCCTATAACACTTTACAATTTGTTCCAAGTTTAATTGCTACTGGTACAATTATTGTTTCAGGAAACTTAATTGGTCAAGGAAGAAAACAAGAAGTTTCAAGAGTAATTGTTACAGGACTTTTTGTTAATTTAGCAATAATGATACCAATTTTTATATTTGTAACAATACTTAGCGATACAATTGTTGGGTGGGTTGGTGCATCAAGTTCAGAACCAATTTTAAGTCTTGATGATAAAAGTGTTTTAGAATCAACAGAATTAAAGTATGTTTCAGATTATTATCGTTATTCAAATATAAATTTATTAATGATGTCTGTTTATCAAGTTTTTGTTTCTGGTTTGCAAGCGTTTAAAAAAAGTAAAGTTGTAACAATAGGGACTATGCTTGCAAACATTATTGATCTTTGTTTAATCTCAATAATGTTATACGCAACAAAAGTTGATCCTGTTTATAGTGCATTTGTTCTTCCTATAACAGGTCTATTTCAAATTATATTTATGATGATAATGTGTTTAAAATTTATCGATTTTAAAGTTAACAAGAAAAAACAATTTAGTTTATCTTATGCAAAAGAAACTTTAAAAACTGGACTACCAATTACTATTGAAATGGGTGTTTGAAACATTTGTAATTTTGGAACCTCAGTAGTAATTGGTCAACTTCACGAAGGAACGGGAAATCATTGAATTATTTTACATAGAAATGCAAATAGTATTGGTCAATACTCTTCTGCATTTATTCAAGCAATTGGAACTGTTACAGCAGTATTTGTTTCAAGAAAAATTGGAGAAAAAGACAAACAAGGTGCTTATGAAATTGCTTTAGAATGTTGAAAAGCAGCAATTTTTGTAACAATTATTTCTAATTTAATAATGATAGCAATAAGCTATCCGTTATTATTAATTTTAAACTCCAAAGATACTGCCATTCCATGAGGAGTTTCGTTACTAACTATTTTTGCCATAAAAATTCTTTTTGATACTGTAAATATGACTTTATTAAGGGCTTTATGAAGTGTTGGAGACTTATGATATCCAATATTAGTATCGTTTATAACTATGGGTTTAGGAATGGTTGCTCTACCCTTCATATTTGTAAAAGGTTTTAAAATAACAGAAGGTCTTGGAATTTTATGTGTTTATGGTGGAGTTATTGTCGACCCATTGCTTAGATCTATTATTTATGTTCATAGATGATTAAAAGGAAAGTGACAAAAATATATTCATATAGTAGAATAAAAATGTATAATTAATTGGAAATATAAAGGGGAACAAACTATGGATAAAGAAATAATGTTAACTGAAGAAGGTCTTGAAGAAGTAAAACAAGAACTTGATCATTTAATAAATAATGTAAGACCTGAGGTTATTGCTGAATTAGTTGAAGCTCGTGCTCAAGGTGACTTGTCAGAAAATGCTGATTATGATGCAGCAAGAAACAGACAAGCAGAAGTAGAAGCAAGAATTAAAGAACTTGAAACAATGATTTCAAGAGCAAAAATTATTACAAGTGATAAAAAAACATCAGAAGTAAAAATTGGAAATACTGTTGTGTTTAAAAATGTTAAAACTAATAAAGAAATGGAAATTAAAATAGTTGGTGCTATAGAAGCAGATCCGTTTGAAGGGAAAGTTTCAAACGAATCACCTTTAGCTAAAGCAATATTAGGAAGAAAAGTAAAAGATATTATGGAAGTTAGGGAATTGAAAGAACCTTATAAAATAGAAATTTTATCTATTAAATAATTTAGAGGTATGAATATGAATGTGGATGGTAAGGAATTTTTAGTAAATAAAACCAATGATATTGTTGATAATAATCCTAAACTTATTTCGATAATTAAAGAAATAAGTAAATATAAAAAATACGCTTTGATTTCTCTTGTTATAGGATTATTTTTTGTCATTTTAGGACCGGTTGCAGCTGTCTATTTTTATTCGACATGACAAGTGTCTAAAAGTTTTCTTTGATTATTGCTTATTGTATTTGCGATTATTATTGTTGTTTTAGGAGTCTGTGCTTTAGCTATATATATGAGTTTTAATAGAAAAGCAAAAAATCAAAAATTAGATCAAGCTGTAACTGATATTTTGTATGAGAATAAATCAATACAAAGTGTTTATGGAGAGTTTTATTACAAATTTATTGATGATGAAAAAACCGATAATTTTGAAATAAAAATTGTTAGAAGAATTCCTAAAGTTGAAGTTTATGAGAGTAGTTATAAAAATTGATTATCTAAAAGAGTTTTAGCTATCAATAACAATACACAAAATTCTTTTCATTTTACTTACAAAGATAAGAAAGTAAGTTTTTTTATTAAAAATCCTAAAAAATTTATTGAATATTAT
This sequence comes from Spiroplasma gladiatoris, assembly GCF_004379335.1. NCBI lineage: Bacteria > Bacillati > Mycoplasmatota > Mollicutes > Entomoplasmatales > Spiroplasmataceae > Spiroplasma > Spiroplasma gladiatoris. The sequence continues at coordinate 306,963 of NZ_CP038013.1, forward strand.
TATTCAACAGATTCAAAAGGAAATACAACTCGTCACGAAAAAATAAATTTTATTTCAAATGCAGCTGTTTTTATGGAAAATACAAAATTTGATGAAAGTTACAATGGATTAAGAGTTGTTCAAGAAAAAGATCCAAAAAAAGGTTTATTTCAAACCGACTCAATTGAATTTAATAAAAGATTTTACATTAATGCAAACGATAACGATTTAAGAGCGGCTAAATTTTTATCTCCAAGGTTGATAGAAAAACTTTCTTCTATTGAAGTACAAAATATTTATTCGGTTGGTATTGAAAATGAAATTTATGCTGATTGATTTCAAGTTAAAAAAAATAGTTATGTTCATGACGTTTGTGCTTTTGACACACACTCAGTTTATAGTATTGCATCATTTAAAAAAATGTTAATTGATAAAATTACACAAGATTTTTACTTATTTGAACATTTATTTAATTGTGTTAGAGCAGTTTACTAAACTTTTTTGTTATAAAACAAAAAAGTTTTTTATTTAAACTAATTTATAATAATAGCAGTGAGGTTAACTATGAACAGTCAAAACCTAATATCAAAAATCAAAAAAATTACAAATAATAATGATGGAACAATAAGATTTATAATCGCTAAATATTTAATAGAAAATCTTGAAATGGTTAACTCTATAAATATTACACAACTTTCAAAAGAATGTAATTGTAGTAAATCAAGTATTGTAAAATTTTGTAAAGAATTAAACCTAACAGGACTTAAAGAACTTATAAGAGTAATTACTTGGGAGTATGAAATATATAAAACTTTTGAAATTAATAAGCAAGAGGTTTTAAAAAATGATTATTCTTACTTTGAACTTATTATAAATAATTTAGAATTTTTAAAAAGTAAAATAAACACCTTTAAAGATGTTGCTAATAAAATAAAAAATACAAAAGGAAAAATATTTTTGTTTGGTAAAGGACCAAATATTCATATTGCTGAAATTTTTAATAATTATTTATTAAAAATTGGCTATAGCTCAATGTCATCAACAGATTTTGATGTACAAGTTTGATTAGCCAAAACCGTTAAAGAAAATGATCTTTGTTTTATTTTTACATATTCTGGTCTAACTCAAGAAATATCAGATATTTTTGACATAATAAAAGCTAATAAAGCAATAACTATTGTTTTAACAGCAAATTCAAATAGTCAAATTTATAATCAAAGTGACTATAAATTTTTAATTAGAAACAATGAAGAAATTTTTAAAAGTCAAAGGAGTTCTTTAATAACTTTTAATTTTATTATTATGCAAATTTTAAATTTATTAAATTTAAACTAGTAAATTAGTTTACTAATCAATAAACCTTTTCAAGCTTTAAGATAAAAATATGGGCATAAACTTTATTCTTTATAATTTATTTAAAGGAGAAAGTTGAATGTCAAAAGAAGCAAATTTTGTTACTAAAAAAGATGTAAGTACTGATAATGATAAAAATGCAAAACAATTTAGAGTTAAATTAAAAAAAGTAATTCAAAAAGCAGGAAGTTTTATGGCTGGAATGGTTATGCCAACAGTAAGTTTACTAATAGCATGAGGCATACTTGCAGCTGCTTTTTTAGGAAAAATGGAAAATGGTGTTTGAGTAAAAACGGGTTGATTTAATTCTCAAGCGGTTGGAGAATTTATTGGTCCTACAATGAAATATTTAATTCCTGTATTAATTGGTTATACAGCAGGAAACATGATTTATAAAGTAAGAGGCGCAATGTTAAGTGCTTTTGTCACATTTGCTTTAATAATTGGAAGTGATTGATTATACAATGGGATTATGAGCGAATGACCTGTTGGAGATGAAATTGCAAGTAAAGTTGGAGCACCAAATCAAATAATAGGAGCTATGATAGTGGCGCCATTGTCTGCTTATTTATATAAAAAATTAGAAATTTTATATATTGATAGAGTAAAACCTGGATATGAAATGCTTGTAAGAAACTTTAGTTTAGCTTTATGAGCGATAGTATTTTCAATGGGGGCATACTTTAGCTGAGGATTTGGAATTTATGGACTTAGTTATGTAATGACAAAGATAATATCATTATTTACAAAACTACCTTGATTATTTCCTTTTATGTCAATTGTAACAGAACCTTTAAGAGCGGTATTTCTAAATAATGCTTTAAACTATGGAGTTATGATTCCGTTAGGTTTAGAGCAAGTTAAAACAAGTACATTTTCAGGATTTTTTATGGTTGGAGGAAATCCAGGTCCAGGGTTTGGATTATTAATTGCATTTACTACTTGAAGAAAAAAACAAAGAGCAGCTGCTGGAGGAAGTAGTATTATTCAATTGATTGGAGGTATACATGAAGTTCATTATGTCTACATTCTTGCAGAACCAATAATGATTTTATCAACAATTTCTGGTGCATTCGCTTCATTAGCAATTGTTGCGTTATTTAATGGAGGAGCAATAGCGCCAATTTCACCAGGTAGTTTAATTTCTGTTATATCAATGTCTGGATCGGGTATGCGTATATTAATTAATATTTGTGCGGTTTTTGCTGGAGCATTAGTTTCATTTGGGGTTGCAAGCTTTATAATGATTTTTAAAAGAAAAAAACATTCAGAAGTACAAGAAATTGTTGTAACTGATGAAGGTATTGATTTTAATGAACAAGTAAAAAAAGATACAAAAGAATTTAACTTTAAAAATGCAAAATTATTGATGGTAGCTTGTGATGCTGGAGTTGGGTCTAGTGCTATGGCAGCAGGAATTTTAAAAAAATGAGTAACTAAAAATAATGTTAATATTGAAGTAAAAAATTGTGCTGTAAAAGATTTAACAACTGATGTAGATATTGTTGTTACTATGATAAATTTTAAAGAAGTTGCTATGGAAAGATCGCCAAATGCCTACATATATACTGTTAAACAATATTTAGGTAAAAATATATTTGATGATTTACAAACTAAATTATTAGAAGCTAAAGAAAAAAAGGATGAGTAAAATGAAATTAAAAGAAGAAAATATATTTTTAAACATTGATTTAAAAAACAAAGAAGAAGTTTTTGAGTTTTTAGAAGAAAAATTAATAAGCTTAAATCTAGGAAATAAAGAATTTATTGAATCGATGAAATCAAGAGATAAAAAAGCAAGTGTTGCTTTGGGAAATTATCTAGCTTTGCCACATTGCGAGTATGAATTTTCTAAAAAGATTAAAAAAAGTAATTTAATTATTATTAAACTAAAAGAAAAACTAATATGAGATGGTAGTGAAATACTATTTGTAATCTGTTTAATATCAAGTAATGATGAACAGATGGATATATTAGCAAATATTGGAATTAGTTTTTCAGATGATGATGAAGTATTGAATTTATTTAATACCGTTAAAGATGCTAAACAAATAATTGAATTTATCGAAGAGGAGGATTAAAAAATGAGTAGTATTGGAGTAATAGGTTTAGGAAAAATGGGTTTAGGATTATTACAAAATTTAAATAGAAATAATCATAAAGCTATCGGATTTGACAATAACAAAAAAACTTTAGAACAAGTTAGTAATATGAATTTAGAAGTTGTAGATTCTTTAAAAGAACTAGTTCAAAAATTACAAAAACCAAGAGTGGTAATTTCAATTATTACTGCAGGTAAGCCTACGAGTGATGTTTTTAACGAAGTAGTTGATTTACTAGAACCAGGAGATTTCTTTGTTGATGCTGCAAACTCTTTTTATAAAGATTCAATAGCAAAATACCAAGTAGCAAAAACAAAAAACATTAATTTTATTGATGCTGGAGTAAGTGGTGGCCCAAAAGGGGCTTTAAACGGTGCTTGTATAATGGCTGGAGGTGATAAAGTTGAAGTCAATTACTTAAAAAGTATGTTTACAGATATATGTGTAGAAAATGGTTTTTTACACACTGGAGATGTGGGAAGTGGGCATTTTGCAAAAATGGTTCACAATGGAATTGAATATGGAATGATGCAAGCGATTGCTGAAGGGTATAATGTATTAGAAAATTCTCAATTTAATTATAATTATAGTGAAATCTCAAAATTGTGAAATAATGGTAGTGTTATTAGAAGCTGATTAGTTGAATTAATGATTGATGTTTTTAGCGAAGATCCTAAACTAGATAATTTTACAGATATAATGAATATGAATGGTGAAGGACTTTGAACTTTAAATGAAGCATTGCAACAAGGAACTCCAGCCCCGGTAATTGCTTTATCTGTTATGATGCGTCAAGCCAGTTTAATTGATAATAGTTTTTCTGGTAAAGTAGTTTCTGCACTACGTAATAAATTCGGTGGACATGAAGTTTCTAAAAAATAATTTTTTGAGTAATCAATAATATTATTGATTATTTTTTTGACTTCTATTATAAAATACTTGTATAAGAAAGATGGGTGAAAAATATGATAACACCAAATATTGAAAATAACATCAATGCTAATGCAAATAAAAAACCACAAAGAAATGCTTTTGGAACATTTATTTGATACGCATCATTTATACTTTTATTACCTGTATTTTTACATATAGGTAACATCAACTCTTTAAGAAGAATAAATGTTAAAGTTAGTGAAGCTGAATCAGGAATTGATGTTCAACTAAAAAGAAGAAGAGATACATTATTAAAACTAATCGATGCAGTTAAAGGAAGTATTAAGTTTGAAAAAGAAGCATTAACAACAGTTACTGCAATGAGAACAGGTATGGGAATTGAAGGTATGATAAAAAGTCAAAAAGCAATGGATACTCTTCAAAAAGGCATAAATATCCAAATGGAAAATTATCCCGACTTAAAATCAACTCAAAGTATAAGAGAATTAATGAGTGCAGCAGCTGATATTGAAGAAGATATTGCAGCACAAAGAAGAATTTATAATCAAAATGTGGGGACTTTTAATCAAGAAATTCAAGTTTATCCAAAAAATCAAGCAGCTGCTGCTTTGAAATATGTAAGTAAGTACTTTTTTGAAATTACAGAAGCTGAAAGAGAAGATGTAGTTATTAATTTTGAATAAAATTAATAACTTTTTTTATTTAGAATATAATATTTGAAAGAAAGAACGATTATAATGATAGCGCAAGATCAAGAACTAAATAATATAAATAATAATGCAAATCAACCAATTAAAGCTAGTTTTATAGGAATGGTTTTTTGAGTATTTTTATGATTTTTAATAATTCCATTAATTGTACACATTGCTTTATTGAATAAAATAAAAAAAGCAAAAGTAAAAACTCAAGAACAAGAAGCTAATATTGATGTATATTTAAAACAACGAAGAGATTTACTTTTAAAATTAATAGAATCAGTTAAAGGAAGTATTAAATTTGAAAAAGAAATTTTAAATACTCTTACTGCAATGAGAACAGGTCAAGGACTTGATCAAATGCAAAAAAAAGCAACTATTTTAAATAGTATAAGTGAAAATATAAAAGTGCAAATTGAAAACTATCCTAATTTAAAATCTACAAGTGCAATTAAGGATTTTATTATAGCAATCGAATCATTAGAAATGGAAATATCTAATGCAAGAGATAATTATAATCAAGCAGTGAGTGAGTATAATCAAATATTATCTAGCTATCCATCAAATGTTGTTGCTAAATTTAATAAAGAAAAATATAGATCATTTTTTGAAGTAGCAGATTGAGATAGAGATGATATAGAAATTAATTTATAATACTATTATTAGGAGAAAAATTTTGAAAATACAAAAAACATTTAAAGACAATTTTCCAATCATTTATATAGTAGGAACTCCTATTGGTAATATAAATGATTTTTCTTTTCGAGCAATAGATATTTTAAATAAAGTTGAAGTAATTTATTGTGAAGATACAAGAACTAGTCATGTTTTATTAAAAAACTATCAAATTCAAAATAATTTATCTTCTCTTCACAAATACAATGAAGTTTTTAAAAGTCAACAAATTGAAAATGATCTAATTAATAATAAAAGCATAGCAATTATAAGTGATGCTGGAGTTCCTTGTATTTCTGACCCTGGTTCAAAACTTTTAAACTCACTTTTAGAAAAAGAAATAAATTTTTCAATATCAGCAATTAACTGTGGTCCTGCTTACATACATGCCTTGGTAATGTCTGGTTTTGAAACTAAAAAAAACATCTTTATAGGATTTTTAGATAAAAGAATTGAAAATATTAAAGCAGAAATAGAAACTATATTTACAAATAATAAAGACACTGTTATATGCTTTTATGAATCAGTACACAGAATAGTAAATACAATAAATGTTTTAAAAAACATACTAGATAAAAATACAAAAATAGTAATAATTAGAGAAATAAGTAAAATTAACGAAGAGATAATTAGAGGAAATATTGAAGAAATATTTTTTTACATAAATAGCAAAGATTTTGTTCAAAAAGGGGAGTTTGTAGTTGTTATTGATAAAAATAGTTTTAAAAAAGCTGAAAAATTAAATTCAAATGAATTGGTTACAAAAGTTAAAGAATTAATTAATGAAGGGATTTCAAAAAAAGAGGCTATTAAAATTATTGCAAAAAATCAAGGAGTAAATAAGACAGATTTATACTCAATAATTCATAAAAAAAATAAATAATTGTTAAATAATTGTTAAATAATTGTTAAATATTTGTTTAATCTATCGATTTAATTATTGGGAGGATATGCCATATGAGAGAATTAACAGAAGCCGAAAAACATGAAATAATAGGAGGTGCGGGAGTAACTGGAGCTTTATTTACAGGGATTTCAAGTATTATAAAAGGTATTGGAAGTTTTATTTCAGATTTAGTAAACACAGGAGTTACTGCTGGATTAGCATATAAATTTGCAGATAAAGCAAATGAATTTGAATATAAAAACGGAAGTAGCTCTTTTAAGTTTAGCAATAAAGCATCTGTCACTGCTCAAAACGAGTTAGATAAAAAAGTGGCAGATGCTAAAGCTAAAGCTCAACAAGCAGCGCTACCTGTAGCGCCAACTGTCTCTTTTTACTAAAAAACATTTAAAATACAAAGTCTAGGTTTTGTATTTTTTAATAATATTTTTTAAATTTATCTGTCTTATTTTTAAATAAAATTAAATATTATTGATTTTTACTTATTAATTAGTATAAAATTATCTAGGTTGCTAGTTTCAACCGCTCTTTTGTATGTTATAAGAAGCTTAGCTCACATACAAGGCGAGTCTAGACTGGAGGAATTTAAATGTTCGCAATTATAAAAACAGGTGGAAAACAATTAACTGTTAAACCAGGAGATGAAATTTATATCGAAAAAATAAATATCGAAGAAGGAAATACTGTAACTTTTGATCAAGTACTTGCTACAGAATCAAAAATTGGTACTCCTTTAGTTGATGGTGTTGTTGTTGTAGGAACTGTTGTTAAACAAGGAAAAGAAAAAAAACTACGTGTAGTTAGATATCATCCTAAGAAAAATGTTAACAAAGTTTATGGGCACAGACAACCTTTTACAAAGGTTAAAATCGATAGTATTTCAGAAAATGGCGTAGTTTCAAAACCAGCTGCACCAAAAGCTACAACTGATAAACCAGCTGCAACAAAAAAACCAGCTGCACCAAAAGCTACAACTGATAAACCAGCTGCAACAAAAAAACCAGCTGCACCAAAAGCTACAACTGATAAACCAGCTGCACCAAAAAAACCAGCTGCACCAAAAGCTACAACTGATAAACCAGCTTCAACAAAAAAACCTGAGGATAAATAGTGATAGTAGCTAAATTTGACATTAAAGAAGACTTAATAAAAGAAGTGAAAGTTTATGGCCATTCTAATTCAAATGAATATGGTAAAGACTTGGTTTGTGCTGGAGTTACTGCTATTATGTCTGGGACATTAAATGGTTTAGATCAAATCTATAAAAATAATGTAAATTTAATTGTTGAAGAAAATGAAATAAAAATAATTGTTCTTAAAAATACAAACGATTTACAAAAAATATTAAGATTTTTATTAATTCAATTAGAAACTATATCAATACAATATCCAAATAATTTTAAAATAGAGGGGGTGCTTTAAAATGCGTTTTTTATTAGGTTTACAATATTTTGCTTCTAAAAAAGGGGTAGGTTCAACTAAAAATGGTAGAGATTCAGAATCAAAACGTTTAGGAGCTAAAAAAGCTGATGGACAATTTGCTAATGCAGGATCAATTATTTTTAGACAAAGAGGAACAAAAATACATCCAGGAACAAATGTCGGACGTGGTGGAGATGACACTCTATTCGCTTTAGTTTCAGGAATCGTAAAATTTGAAAGATTTGGAAAAAATAGAACAAGAGCAATAGTTGTTCCACAACAAAGTAAATAATCATTAAACTTCTTTTAGAAGTTTTTTTTATTTTTAATTTAATAAGTTTTATAATTTAAACAAAGTAAAAGGAGAATATTATGAAAGTTAATATAGATGATTTATTAAATAATTATTTTACACACGCACTAGAACATACGAAAAATATAATTGCTATTCCAAGTTATAGACGAAACACTGAAAAAGGTAGTGAATTGCACAATGACACAAAAGAAGTTTTAAAATATTGTATTAATCTGTGTAAAGACTGAGGTATGAAAACTTTTATATCAAAAGATTTTAAATATGGATATGCAGATTTTGGGAATAAAGATAAATTATTTGGAATTTTGTGTCACTTAGATGTAGTTCCTCCAGGAAATTTAAGTGAGTGAAACAATCCACCATTTGAACCAATAATTAAAGATGGAAAATTATATGGAAGAGGATCTTTTGATGATAAAGGTCCAACAATGATGAATTTATTCGCATTAAAGTATTTAATTGATAATAATTTTAATCCAGATTACACAATAAGATTTATTTTTGGAACTAGTGAAGAAACAACTTGAGAATGTATGGAATCATATGTAGAAAATGAAAAACTATGTGATTTAGGCTATGTTCCTGACGGGCATTTTCCAGTAGTTTATGCAGAGAAATGAATTAGTGATGTTGATTTATATGGAGATTATAAATGCAACTTTGAAATTAAAGGTGGACAAGTTTATAATGCTGTTAATGACTTAGTCTACTATAAAGGTCCTAATATAGAAAAAATAAAACTAGAACTTGAAAAAATTAATGTAAATAGTTACATTGAAAACGATAAATTATTTGTTAAGGGTAAATCAGCACACGGAAGTTTACCATTTAAAGGTGTATCTGCAAGTAACTCTTTATTGTATGTTTTAGATTTACTTGATTTCAAACATCCAATAATTCAATTTGTTGCTAAAAATATATATTTTGACTATCAAATGAAAAATATTTTTGGTGACTTAAGTGATGAAACTGGTGAATTAACTTCATGTAATGGAATTATTGATATAAATAATAAAAATTTCAAATATTGTTTAAATTTAAGAGTCCCATGTACAAGAGATTTGAATAGAGATATTAATCAAAAATTAGATATTTTTTTAAAACCAATTAATATAAATTATAAAGTTATTAAAACTGAAGACAGAGTGTTTTTCTCTCAAAATAGTGAGTTAGTTATAAAAATAATGGATGTTTATAAAGAAGTTACTGGCGATTTCAACGCTAAACCAATAGCAATTGGAGGAGGAACATTTGCCAAATCAATGCCAAACATAATTGCATTTGGAGCAGAATTTGATTTAAATGATTCAACAATGCATGCAGATAACGAATATGTAAAAATTGATGATTTAAAAAAAATGATTGAAATTTATACAAAATCAATAATAAAATTAACAAAAATTTAACTCATATTTTTTGTGATATATTTATAAATGAAAGGAGGAAAATATGGAAAAAATCATACATAATAACTTACAACAATATATTGAAGAACATGCAAAAATGCAGTTTATTTGTTATAACTTAAGTCAAAATTGTAGTGATCTTGGTTATCCTGGGTTTACACATTTCTTTCAAGTTCAAGCACAAGATGAATTTGTACATCAAAGAAGAATAATGAATTATATGTCAGATAGAAATATTAGATTCATAGCTCCAAATGTACAAGTTGAAAATAAAAGCCATGCTGATATTGTTGAAATTTTAAAAGCTTATGTAGAATATCGTACTCATTTTGCAAATTTAACTGATGAATTTTCAAAAAACGCAAAAGAAGTTAATGATTATACTACTTTTAAATTCTATGAATGATTTGCAATTGATTTTTATGAAGAAATTTCAGAAACAAATGATTTAATTGATTGATTTAATATGAAAAACTCAAATCATTATGAAATTGATAAAAAAGCATTAGAACGTGAAAATCCTGATACATTATCAGTTGTAGATCCATTCGCACCACACAATTAAAATATAATTAAGTATTTACTTTATTATATTTTTTTTTTTTTTTTGTATAATTTAATTTTTAAGTTTATAAAAATTGATTTGTATTTTATAAAGGACTTGATATTAACTTGCTTTTTATTTATACTCATTATGTTGTATATAACTTTACTCTAAATATGCAATCACAATTGGGAATTTATTTACCTAGTGCCTATTATTTTAATTATTTATAGGTGGTAAGTTTTAGAACCATTTGGAAGTTTAACGAATAAAAATAGAAGGCAGGATAAAAATGGCAAAAGACTTAACAAGAGATCAGCTTTGAGATGCAGGTGCACATTTTGGTCACCAAACAAAGCGTTGAAATCCTAAAATGAAACCATATATTTATGGAGAAAAAAATAAAAATCATGTTATTGATTTACAAAAAACTTTAAGAAAATTAGAGGATGTAAAAAAACTAGTTACATCAATTGGGACTAAAAAAGAAAAAATAATTTTTGTAGGAACAAAAAAAACTGCAAGAAACGCAGTTAAAGAAGCGGCTTTAAGAAGTGGAAACTTCTTTGTAAACTCTAGATGATTGGGTGGAACATTAACAAATATGAAAACTATTTCATTGAGAATTAAAGCTCTATGAGATATTGAAAATGAAGAAAAAACTGGGAAAATTAATTTAAGACCAAAAAAAGAACAAATTTTAATAAAAAAAGAAAAAGCTAAATTAGAAAAAACTTTAGGTGGAATCAAACAAATGCACAAACTACCTGCTGCAATGTTTGTAATTGATCCTAAAAATGATGAAATTGCAGTTAAAGAAGCAAGAAAATTAAGAATTCCAATTATTGGAATTTGTGATACAAATGTTGATCCAGACTTAGTGGATTTTGTAATTCCTGCAAATGACGATATTCAAGAATCAATCAACATAATTATTAATTATGTTGTTGATGTATATGGTGATGCAGCTGGATTAAAATTACAACCAAGTAGTTTAAAAGTTGTTGCTCAAAAAAGAGAAGAAAATCAACAAAATCAAAGATATGGTGATTCAAGACCTCAAAGAAGATTTGATGATGATCATGATGCATCAAAAAAAGCAGCAGCATTAGAAGATTCTAAAAAATCTGAAGCTTCAAAAAAAGAAAGTGAATAAGGAGGTAAATTTATGGCAGTAAACCCACAACAAATAAAAGAATTAAGAGAATTAACATCAGCTGGAATGATGGATTGTAAAAAAGCTCTTGAAGCAACTAATGGTGTAATCGATGAAGCAATTGTTTGATTAAGAGAAAACGGCTTAGTTAAAGCAGCTAAAAAATCAGATCGCGTTGCAGCTGAAGGTGTTGCTTTTGCAAAAACTAATGGTAAAAGAGGAATAGTTTTTGAAGTTAATTCCGAAACTGATTTCGTTTCAAAAAATGAAAAATTTATGAACCTTATTAAAGAAATGGGAGAAGCGCTAATTACTTCTGAAGCTAATTCTCTAGAAGAAGCTTTAGAAGTTAAGATTAGCAATGGGACTATTAAAGAAGCTTGCTTAAATGCAACAGCAACAATTGGTGAAAAAATTGAACTAAGAAGATTTGCTGCAGTTAACGATGGAACAACGGCTGTTTATAATCATGCAAATAGTCGTATATCAGTATTGCTTCAGTTTGAGGGAGATATTTCTTCAGAAGATGCTTATGATGTATGTATGCATGTTGCTGCAATGGCTCCAAAATACTTATCAAAAGATGAAGTTCCACAGGACTTTAAAGATGTAGAGATGCATATAATTAAAGAAAACACAGATTTAACTGGAAAAGATGAAAAAATAGCAAAAGGAATTTTAGAAGGTAAGTTAAATAAAAAGCTTGCAGAAGTTACATTACTTGAACAAAGTTTTGTAAAAGATGAAAAACAATCAGTAGGAAACTTTATCAAATCCAAAAAAGCAACTTTAAAAACTATGTATAGATTTGAAGTTGGAGAAGGAATTGAAAAAGTAGTTACTGATTTTGCAGCAGAAGTTGCAGCACAATTGAAAGGTTAAGTGAGTAAAAAATGTTATTAGCAGATAGTAGATGAGTTGGAATTGGAGAATTAGATAAAAAAAATATTTTATTAATTCTAATTGTTCAATTAGCAGTTGTTATAATACCAACAATATATACATTATTTATATTATTTAAATTTAAAAAAATAGAAGATAAAAGAAAAAAAGTTAGCAAATCATGAATTTCAATAATTCTTTCATTACAAGGAGTCACTTTAATCCCCACAATCGCTGGTTGATTAATGTACTTTGGAAAGTCAATGTTAGCAGATAATTATGATCTTGCATTAACATTAGCTTGAGTATTTATTGGATTATGCTTTGCGCTGATTATTACTTGATTTACTTTATTATTCTTTTTACCTCAAAGAGTTTGAGTATTCTTCACAGAGGATAAATTGTATATTTTTGATAAAGGTATTAAAAAACAAAAAATTATTAACATTGTAAATGATATGTCAAAAGGAAATATTTATATAAATTACACTGAGGGAAAAACAAGTCTTAAAAAAATTGCTATTCCTGCTTTATCATCTACAGGTACATTTATATTCGCTAACGCTCCTATTGAAGGTATAGAAGTTGTTGAAGGAAGTCAAGCTGATTTCTTTAAAGCAAAAAGTATCGAATTGAAAATGGGAGGTTCATTAGACGAAGTTCAAGAACCTATTCAAGCAGATTCAAATACAATTGTTGAAGAAAACTCAAATACAATTGTTGAAGATAATAATCTTGAACAAGTCGATAATGGTGCAACTGATTTAAAAGATAATGAAAAATCTATTTTTAAAGATGACGAGTTCGAAGACTAATAACTTTTAAAAAAACCTATTATAGGTTTTTTTTGTTATAAAATTAAGTTGAAAAAGGCAGAGGTAACTATAAAGTTTGAGAAATACTCTTTGAACCTGATCTAGTTAATACTAGCGTAGGAAGTCCTTGATTTTTTAATCTGCTTTTTTCATGGAGGAGTTCATGGAAAAAAATAAAAAAATAGCTAATATTATTTTGACAGTGCTTACAAGCATTAAAACAATTTTACTAATAGGTTTGTTAATTTATTATATGATTAAAGTTTTAGACGCTAGTCAATATGATGATGAAGGTAATATCATTGCTTTAAATAATAGTCAAAAAGGACTAATATATTTTGCTTTTATTTCAATAATTGTAACTTTTATATTATTAGCAATATCTTTTTTGATTTATTTTATATATGATTATGAAAATAAAAATAAGCTAATACTATTTTCATTTTTAACATTTAGTATTGAAGGATTAATTTTTTCTTTATATTTAATAACAAAAACAGGATATCAAAAATTAAAAATTGATTTCAAATTTTTTAAAAAGTGAAAAATTATAGACATAACATTGATAGCTCTGCTGCTTTGTTTATATTTATTAATTAGTTTTATAACTGGATTTATTCCACAGATGCCATTTTGAATTACAATTTCAATTAAATATATTATATTGTATTTTGGAGCATATATATTATCACTATCTGCTTCGTTTACACTTTGCTTGTTAGCAGCTTGTTTAACTACAATTATGCCTGGTACAGCAATTCATACTTTTGTTCAATACTTATTTGATTATTTCATACCAATTGTTGGTTTTTTTGTAGCAGGTTTTTTTGTTCCGAAAAATGAAATAAAAAATAAATATTATCAAATATTTAGTTGATTGATATTTGTAATATCACCGATATTTGTTCTCTATGGTAGTAGAGTGTTATCTGGAGTTTTATATTGATTAAATCCAGCTGCGCTTGGAGATGATGTATATTATTCATTTTTATGAGAAGGAAGATGAGGATATTCTGCAATTTACAACTCATTTAACACAATTACAGATTATGTTACTTTACAAATACTTGTTCCTGTTATATGTAAAACATTAACTTATATAAAAAACAAAGTGGAGTTAAAAAAACTAAATAGTTATAATTAGTTTATATTTTTTTAGAGGTTTTAAAATGAAAGAAAAAATAAAAGAAATTAAAAAAGAACTTGATAAAACTATACCATTGATAAAATTAACAAATGTAACTAAAAAATATAAAAATAAGGTTGCATTAAAAAATATTAATTTTGAAATAAATTATGGCGATAGAATTGGAATAATTGGAGCCAATGGTGGAGGAAAGCCCACTTTAAGTGAAATACTTGGAAACATAAGAAAACCAACAAATGGTAAAATTTTCAGGCAAGATAACATAATAATTGGATTGCAGTTTCAAGAATCTAAATATCCTGCAGGAATAACTGTTTTTGATATGATCAAATATTATTTAGAAACATTTGATATTGAAATGAGTGAATCAGAGTTAGATAAAATTTTAAATATATATCAGATCAGTGCTTTTAAAAATAAATTTTTAGCAAATTTAAGCGGTGGACAACAACAAAGAGTTAACATTCTATTAAGTTTAATTCATAATTCAGATGTTGTATTTTAGATGAAATTTCAACAGGTCTTGATATTGAAGTTAGAAGTGAAATTTTTGATTACATTAAAGAAAAAGTTGTTAATGAAAATAAAGCTATGGTCCTTGTTACGTACATGATGAGTGAAATTGAAGAGTTGTGTAATAAATTTATTTATATTCATAATGGTGAAATAAAAGACTATGGAAATGTAAGTGATCTTGTAAAAGAATATAAATTTGTTCACAATTACACTTGAAAAAATTTCAAAGAACAAAAAGCAAAAGATTATGAATTGTCAAAATTAAAAGAACAAAAAAATAATACAAAAAATAATAAAAATAAGTTTGATAAAATAATCAATAAAGCAAATAATAAAGGTAAAAACTTACCCTTAATTAATTTACTCATAAAATACTATTTTAAGAGTATTGTACAACCATTCTTTTTATTTGGTTTTCCAATAATTATGTTGTTTATAGAAGGATTTGTTTTTAAAGGTAAGATGTTAAGTAACAACCTAGGAGACACAGAATATAGTTTATTGCATAATATAATTGGGTCAATATCAATAACACAAATTATTGCAACAGGAATTTTTGTAATTCCCCAAACAATCATAGAATTTAAAAATAGTGTTTTATTAAAACGAATAGGAGCAACAAATATTAAACCATTATTTTTTGTATTAACAGTAATTACGATAGGAACAATATTTATGGTTATAACTTTTTTTTGAACATTACTATGAGCTGGAATAATGTTTGGCTCTAGTTATGGTTGAAAAGAAATAGCAACACCTTATCAAACTCCTTATGCTTTAATATTTTTATTAATAATTTTGTTGGGATCAATATCTTTAGGGATGTTATTATCAAGTTTATTTAAATCAACAACTGATTATGTTGCTGTTGCAAATATTTTATATTTACCAATTGCCTTTCTAGGAGGGTCTTTTTTACCTATTGATTTTATTTTGTCGAGTGATGTTTTAAAATACGCAACATATTTAAATCCGTTTAAATATTGCATGGAACCTTTTAATGAAGCTTGAGCTGGAAAATTAACTTTTGATTATAAGATTTTTATGTGTTTCGTGTTTAATTATAATTATATTTATAACAATTACTTCTAAAAAACTAAAATGAGAGTCTTAATCAATATAAAAAAAATAAGTTTATAAACTTATTTTTTTAGCATTTATTTATTTTTTAATTTAAAAAATACAATTTTGTTATAATCTTTTTAGTGAGGTAGATATGGCATTAAAATTTAAACGTGTATTATTAAAAATTTCAGGAGAAGCATTAAAGGGAAGCTCAGAAGAAATTTATGCTAAAGAAAAATTAGAAGACATCGCAAGACAAGTAATAGATTTAACAAGAGAAGGCTTACAAGTTGGAGTTGTTGTTGGAGGAGGAAATATTTGAAGAGGAAAATTAGCTGGGACATTAGAACTTCAAAGAATTGATGCTGACTATATGGGAATGTTTGCAACTATTATGAACGCTTTAGCATTTGAAGCAACTATAAAAAAAATGGGGTTTGAAAAAGTTAAAGTTTATTCTTCTTTAGAAATTAGAACTGTAACAAGTAATTATAATTATCGTAACGCAAGAGAAAAGTTAGATGAAGGATATATTGTAATATTTGCAGGGGGAACTGGATTTAGTTATTTTACAACAGACACAGGAGCTTGCATTAGAGGTATAGAAATTAAAGCTGATGCTTTATTGATGGCAAAAAATGGTACAAAAGGAGTTTATGATTCAGATCCAAATACTAACCCTGATGCAAAATTTTTACCAGATTTATCATTTCATGATTTAGTGGTTAAAAACTTACAAGTTATGGATTCAACAGCTGCAAGTTTAGCAAAAGATGGAAAATTAGAAATTGTTGTTTTTGATATGAATGGACAAGACAATATTAAAAAAATTGCCCATGGTCAATTAGAAGCAACATATATTAAATAAGAGGGGAATAAAATATGTTAAAAAATATATTAGAAAATACACAATTGGAAATGGAAGAAGTTATTGATTCATTTCAAAATTATTTATCAAAAGTTAGAACGGGAAGAGCTAATGCTGGAATGTTAAAAAGTGTTATAGTTGATTTTTATGGATCACCAACTCCTATTGATCAAACTAGTCAAATTACATCTCCTGAACCACAACAATTAATTGTTAAACCTTATGATAGAGGACAACTTCCAAATGTGGTTGCGGCAATTAATAAAGCCGATCTTGGTTTAAATCCAATGAGTGAAGGGGATTTAATTAGAATTATAATTCCTCAATTAACTGAAGAAGTAAGAAAAGATTTAGTAAAAAAAGTTCACAAAGAATTAGAAACTTTTAAAATTAGAATTAGAAACTCTAGAAGAGATGCAAATGATAAAATAAAAAAATCTGAATTAAATGAAGATGATAAATCTTATGGTGAACAAGAAGTTCAAAAATTAACAGATAAATACATTTTAAATTTAGATAATATTTTCAAAGAAAAAGAAAAAGATTTAATGACATTATAACTATATAAACAACAAAAAAAGTAAGTCACTTTAAGAAATCAAAGATTTTTTAAAGTGACTTACTTTTTTAACTTTTTTTATAAACTAATTCAAACTCTTCAAACACTATTATTAATTCATCATTAAATTCAAAATTATTTTCTTTTGCAATTCGCTTTAAAAATAGCTCGTGATTATAATTTCAAGATTCTAAATTTTTATCTTCACCTTCTAATTTACAAATTTCAAAAGTCATATTTTTGTATTTTATAAGTCTAACGTTTGTTGTTCTAATTACACATCTTGGATTATTGTAATAATCAGTAACAATAGAATATTCTCCTATTTCTGGTAGACTTTCTTTTTCAATTTCAAACTGTTTTAAAACTGATGAAGTTGCTTTTTTCTTACCTGACAAAACAAGTTCTAATAAATTATTTGCTAATTCTTCTGTATGACCAAAATAAAAGTACTCACTATATTTTATAATTTTTTCTAAATTATTTTTGTCAATAAATTCTAATCAAAAATCTTCTATTTTTTTATTCATTCCTTACTTCCTTTTTAAATATAACAAACTTATATATTAATTATTTCTAATTGTAATAAGTGTATAACAATAATTCAAACTTATTACAAAGAAAATAACTTAAAAATTTATTTTCTATACTTAAAAAAACATAATTTTTAATTTTACTTTACAATTAAGTAAAATTAGTTAATAATAATATTGATATTTAAAAAATAAAAGATAGAGGTGCTAATTATGGGCTATAAATTAGGGGCATTAGTATCTTATAATGATGAAAATTGAGTAATTATAGACATTAAAACTAAAGAAATATCAGAAGGGCAACTGACTTTTCTAAAAATTAAAAACGTTTTAAGTCAAGAAATTATTAATGTTAATTCAAATATTGTAAGAGAAGTTGAAATAAAACCTATAAAAGATGATAAAAAAGAAACTTTAGAAGATACACAATATATTCAATCTTTATTTAAAAGTGTTGGAGATGATGACTCTGATGAATTTTTTGATTTTGGTGAAGAAGATTCTTTATTTGACATTGAAGAAATAGAAATTGATAACTCATTAAAAAGTATTGAAGAATATGATTCGATAAAAGAAAATAATCAAGAAAATAATTTTGTAAGAGAACAAGAAATTTTTCAACCTCCTGAAACTAATGTGCATATAACAAATAAAAGTTTAAACGAAAACACTATGGCATTTGTAAATTCAAATCCAGTTGACGACACTTTAAGTAACATGCAACCAATTGGAATTTTGAAAAAAGAAAGAAGAAATGACAATAATGATTTAAACAACCTATATGAAGGTCCAAAAATCATGCCCTCTAGAGTAAGAAATAACAATAATAATGTAAATGTTTTAAATGATTACAAAAATACGAGCCAGATTGAAAATCAAAATATTAATGAAAATATTTTAAAAAGTGAAGAAATTCAATTTAATAATAATTTCACTCAAAATGATAGTATTAAAATTAATAATGCTTTGCAAAATAATCAAACTCAGACAAAAATAAATAATGTTAATCTAAATTACATTAACCAACAAATTAATGACGAAATTATTAAACCAAACATAACAGAGGTTAATGAAAAATTAAGTTTATTAAATAATAACGGTTTACAAAATAGTACTGATAATGTATTTACTAAAAAAGAAAATACGTATGATTCACCTGTTTTTTATAAAAAAAGTTTTGAAAGTTTAAGAGATGGTAATAAAAGTACTTTAAATAGCTTATATTCTACTACGTCTAAAAATAATCTTGAAAACAAAAAAATAGAACCAATAAATTTCAAAAAAACTATGGCAGACCCAAACATTTATGATTACTCAAAAAATGTTCAAAAACCTGAAGTTCCTTTTGAAGAATCTTTAGAAACTGCTGAACTAGATACTAAAACAGATAAATTGATATTAGAAGGACTTGTAGGAAAAGCAAAAAAACACAAAGAAAAACACTTTGACGCTTTAACAACAGGACCTTTAAATACCAAAAAATTACTAGAAAGTTTTAATAAACAACAAAAAATATCTGAAAACATTAAAAATAACTTTAAAACAAATCAAGAGAAAAATGAAAATACAATTTTTGGTTTAAATTCAAAACAAAACAAAAATTTATTAAAGGAATCTAAAACTTATAAAAAGTTTAAATTGATGACAGGTTTTTTAATAGCTATTTTTACAATTTCTTTTATATTACCAATTATTGGGATTTTTATGAAATCAAGTTTTGCTTATTTAGAATTAAAAGAGTTTAACTTTAATTCTATATTAGAAAAAGTTTTACACCTTTACATTTTAGATCAAAATTCTTTTATAGAGCAAAAAGTATATTTTGTTGCTGATTTATTTTTAATAATTCTAACACCAATTTGATTTTTAACTTTAATGATTTATGCATTGGTTTATCTAATCAGCATAAGTGATAAACAATACAAAAAAATAGCTTATTATAATTTTGAGTTACAAAATAAAATGGAAATAATTGAGCAGATTCAAGAATACAATAATGAATCAAGTACTTATATTATAAAAATTCATAATGATATTAAAAGACTAAAAAAAGACTTAAATTATTCAAAAAGTAGCAGTAATAAAGAAGAAAAAGAGCAAACAATTAATATCCCGCATTAAATTGGGGGTATTTTTTTATCTTTTGTATTAAAATAAAATAAGATTTTTTAAAGGAGAAAATATGCAAAATTGAGATTTGATAATAATGATGCCAATTTTTTTGATTGCAAGCTTTTTTATAGTTGGTTTTGTGATTTATAAAGAAAAAATTAAAAAAAGAACATACTTATTTTTAATTGAAATAACGATTTTTTGATTTGCAGTTTCTGTTATTGGATATCAACTTACCAATTATGCAGCTAGTTCATTTCAAAGCTTAAGCTCAATTAGCTATATATTGATGATATTGTTTGGTTCAAGTTTTTTTGTGTTAATTTTTAAACCATTGGCAACATTTTTAACTGGTTTTATAAAACTAAGAAAATTATGAACAACAATTTCATATAGTTTGCTAATATTAATAGGAATTTTATTAAGTTCCATACAAATTGACAAAGTCTTTATCATTTTTTTATCAATTATTTATGCGATTTTGTTGTCAACATCTACAATTCATAATTTAATTTTAAATGAGCAACATTATTATCGAATTAACACATTACCAGTAACTTGGATTTGTTACATTTTTATTGGAGTCGGAAGTATTTTAGGAATTTATTTTTGTAGCTTAGAAACAGAAGTTTTAAAGTTGAATAACTATTTATTTTTTAATATATTTGTTATTTTAGCAGGGCTTTTTGTTTTAATATTTAGTTTAACTTATTTTAAAGAAAATAAAAATTTATCTGGATCATTTGATCAAGAAGTAATAATTCAACTTCCTAAAAAAAATAATTGAAACTTTTTAATTATTTATTTTTTAACATTATTAATTTCATTAACATATTCTCTATCTAATTCTTTAACTACAAAAACATTTATGAGTTTAAAACTACTAGAGAGTGGTTATTTAAAAGAAGAAATTCAAACTTTAATAAGGGTTTTTGATTATGCTTCTGTTATCCCTTCTTTATTGGTCTCATACTTTATCTTTAAGTATCTTTTAAAATATTTTGGTCAAAGATATTTTCTAATGATTAATTTATTTGGTTTAGCAATTATGTATTCTATACTAGCTTTTACAAGTAATCCCTATATTTTTATAGTATTAAATATTTTTATTGGAATATTTTACAATCAAATTATTTATACATTATTTTCATTTTGTATGTTTTGAAATTATAGAGCGCCTTCAAATCCAGTAACGGGTTTCTTTGGAACTGCGTTATTTTTAGGAAAAGTAATTATTGAAACAACAGAAGGAGCATTAATTAAAGATCATACTTCAATATTTAAAAGTTTAGATGATATTTTTGATATTAATAATCATGAAACTCTTAGAGAAAATTTGACAGGTTATGGAAATATATTATCAATAACTTTTTCTATTTGTGCTGTAATAGTATTTATAATGATATTAATTTATTATTATACAAGTAAAAAATTAATTGCTGATTTTGTTAATTATAGATTAGCAACTCAAAATTTAAAAAGTATTTTGAAAAAGCGAGTTATTCAAAAAACTAAAACTCAAATTGATGTAACAAAATTAAAAATTAAAAATTAAAAAATCAGCAATTAACTTTGCTGATTTTTTCAACTATCGTAGTATTCAAGTATTAGTTCTTTTAATTCAGGAACAAGTTTTTCTTGTTCTACTGTTTTAAAAATTTTTCCTTTTTTAAAAATTATTCCACCATTTCTTCCTCCGGCAATACCAATATCTGCTTGACTAGCTTCGCCAGGGCCATTAACCACACATCCTAAAATCGCAATTTTTAATGGAAACTTTAATTCTTCAACAAATTCTTCAACTTCATTAACAACATCTTTTAATCCAAATTCTAACCTTCCGCAAGTTGGACAAGCAATAACTTCTACAATATTTTCATACAAGCCCATTGAATTTAGTAATTTTTTTGCCACTTTAATTTCCATAATTGGGTCTTCGCTTAAACTAATTCTTATAGTAGAACCAATTCCGCTATATAATAGATATCCAATTCCAAAACTTGATTTAATTGCTCCGTTTAATAAACTTCCAGCTTCTGTTATACCGATGTGAGCGGGATAATTTCAAATTTCACTTGCCAAACTATAAGCTTCAATAGCCATAAGTGGATCTGTCGCTTTTAATGAGTATATAATGTCATAAAATTCTAGTTTTTCTAAAATTTCAATATGTTCTCTTAGCGCTTCAACCATACACTTTGAAGTTCAACCATATTTTTCAACTAATTTTTTTGGTAAACTCCCTGAATTTATACCAATTCTTATAGGAATTTTTTTTTCTTTGCATTTATTTACAACTGCAATTGTATTTTCTTCAATTCCAATGTTTCCAGGATTTATTCTAATTTTTGCACAACCAGCATCTGCAGCTATTAAAGCAAATTTATAATTAAAATGAATATCAGCAACAACGGGAATAGGACTTTTTTTAACAATTTCTGCTAAACAATTGGCATCGTTAATTCCTAATACAGCTACTCTTACAATTTCGCATCCTTCATTATATAATTGATTAATTTGTTTGATTGTTTCTTCTACATTATGTGTTTTTGAAGTTGTCATTGACTGGATAACAACTTTGTTGTTTCCACCAATTTGAACATTTCCAACAAAAACCTTTTTTGTATTTTCTCTATTTATCATGTTTATTAATCTTTCTAAAACTCCTATTAAAAATAATACCATACAAGAAAAGAAACAAATATTTAATATATAATAAAAAAAGTGGGGTGTAATTATGGCGGATAAAATAACATTAAAAGATATTGTTGAAATTAATAAAATATTATCTAAAAAATCATACACTTCATTTAAAGAATTTGAAACCTATTTAGATGTAATTGGTGAATATATTGATGATACATTTTTTAAACAAGACATAATTGCTGAAAAGTTAATTAGAAATCAAGAAAAAAGCTCTAGATTCATTGATTTAAAAATAACAAAGCCAGAAATTGATTTATCACAAAAAAACTTACATGATTATTTATCTAATTGTAAAAGAGCAATCGAAAAAGCATTATATAGCGATTCTGGAACTTTTGACTTGTCAATATTTATAGAAATTAAAAGTACGGTAAGATATATATTGGAAAAAACTTATAAAATTGAAAGCTTAAGTGATTATCAAAATTTATATGGAATTAATACAATAGAATTCCATCAACAAAATGAAACTTTTAAATATCTTTATAGTGTTTTTGATAAATTTACATATATAGCAAGACACTTAAACGAAAGATATTTACAACACAATAAAGTTGATGTGAGTGAAATGTCATTAAAATTTTTTAAAGACTTTCCAAAAGATATATCTTTTTTATGTAAGAATACAATGGCTTACCAAAATTTAAATGATACAATTGAGCTAATTACTTATTCTAAGGCGTGACATTTTGTTAGAAAACTAAGAAACACCTTAGAACATGATTTTGCAGACCCAACAGAAAAATATAACATTACGTTTTTAATAGAACTTTTATTTATAATAATTGGAAGAATAATGTTAGTTTTAAATAAAACTATTCAAACAGAATCAGAAATAAGAAATACCTTAGAAAACTTAGAAAAAAAAGAAAGGGTGGAATAGTTGAAAGAACGTTTTAACCAAATTGAACTTGATAATTTTACAGGTCCACTTGATCTTTTATTGCATATGGTAAAAGAAAAAAAAATTAGTATTTTAGAAATAAATTTATTAGATTTATCAAATCAATATGTAGAATATATAAAAAAATTTGTTAATCAAGATATAGAAATAGCTAGTGAATATTTAGTTATGGCAGCTTATTTAATTGAGTTAAAATCTAAATTTTTAATTCCAAAAGAAGAAATAAATATTGACTCAAGTTATGAAGAAGACAAAAGAGATGAACTTCTTTCTAGACTTTTAGAATATCATAAAATTAAAGAAGTTACTGATTTTTTTAAACAACAACAAAGTCACGGTTTAAAAGCTTTGAGCAAATCAAAAAGTATAATTAAAATTACAAAAATTGACGATGATAAATTACCGCTGGCTCCTAATAATATTGATCTTGATAAATTTTCAAAAATATTTTTAAAAGCAATTGAAAAATCAAAATTTAGAACATTAGAAACAAATACATTAACAACAACTGAAATTTCTCCTGAAGAAATAGCAGCAGAAATTAAAAAATATTTATTAAAACATCAAATTGAAAAAATAAAGTTAGAAGATTTAATCGAAAAAAAAGATTTTTCACTAAGAATGTTAGTCGCAACTTTCATGGCTGTACTTGATCTAGCATCTAAAAAAGTTATTTACATTCATCAAGAAGGTGAAGAAATAATTATTGAAAATATTTGAGAAGGAGAATAAAATGGATTTAAAAAAAGAGATGTCTATAGTAGAAGGACTACTTTTTATAAATGGTGATGAAGGTGCAAGTCTTGATGATATTAAATTAATTTTAGAAATAAATGATAGTAATTTAGTAGAACAAATTATTACACAGCTAATTGAAAAATATCAAAATGATATGTCATCTGGTCTTGATATTCAAAGATTTGCAAAAGTCAAATATCGAATGATAACTAAAAAAGAAAATGTAGATTATTTCATAAAGTTATCTAACATTAAGACTGAAACTAAACTTTCTACAGCAAGTATAGAAACTCTATCAATAATTGCTTACAAAGGACCGATTACAAGAGCTGATGTAGAAAATATTAGAGGGGTAAACTCAGATTCTATTTTTTATAAACTTAAATTAAGAGGTATGATTAGTGAGGCCGGGAAAAGTAACGAAGTTGGAAAACCAACTTTATATAAAGTTACAGACAATTTTTTAAAATATTTTAATTTAAATAGTTTAGATGATTTACCAAAACTAAAAGAACAAAACGAAAAAGAACAAGACATATTTGGAAGGTAAAAAATGGAAAGATTACAAAAAATAATAGCATCAAGAGGATATTGTTCAAGAAGGCAAGCTGAATATTTAATTTCACAAGGAAGAGTAAAAGTTAACGGAGTTTTAATAAATGAACTAGGAAAATCTTTTGAAAATAATGTAGAGATTATAATCGATAATAAAATAGTCAAAAAAGAAGTAGACAAAGTATATTATTTATTTAATAAACCAAGATTAGTTTTAACTACAATGAAAGATCCAAAAGGAAGACCAACCGTTGCAGATTATTTTAAAAACACTAAGGAAAGAGTTTTTCCTGTAGGAAGATTAGATTATGATGTAAGCGGTGCTTTATTAATGACTAATGATGGGGAATTTGCTAATTTTGTAATGCATCCAAGATATGAATTTAGAAAAACTTATCAAGCTTTATGTAAAGGTTCTGTTTCTAAAACTCAAGTTAAAGAACTTATTAAAGGAGTAATAATTGATGATGATTATAAAACTAAAGCAATTTATGCAAATTTAATAAAATATGATCCTAAATTTGATGAATCAATAATTGAATTAACAATAGCAGAAGGGAAAAAACATCATGTTAAAAAAATGTTAATTGCAGCAGACATTTATTTAAAAAAATTAAAAAGAACACAAATTGAATTTTTAGAAGTAAATGACTTAGAAGTTGGAAGTTTTAGAACTCTAAAACCTCATGAAGTAAAACAATTTTATGGACTATATAATTCAACTTCTAAAAAGCGTTCATAGTTATGAGGATTGCTTTTTTTGGAACGGTTGGTTCTGGCAAAACAACTTTAATACAAAGATTTGCAAAAACTATAAATCATTCAATAGTTTTAGAACCAATTTATGATTGCCCATATTTTGAAAAGCATTATGAAGATATGAAAAATCAAGCTTTTAAAATTCAAATTTATATGTTATCTGCAAGAGCAAAACAATTAATTGAAACAAAAAACAATTTCAATATTATATTTGATAGAACAATCTTAGAAGATTTAGTATTTACAAAAACAAAATTGGATATGAATTATATGAACAAAGTTGATTATCAAACATATTTAGATTTGTTTAATACTATTGTTCTACCAAATTTAGCTCAAACTACAAACTTTGATTTAGTTATTTATTTAAAAGTTAGTGATCAAAAGTCACTAGAAAGAATTAAAGCTAGAGGCAGAAAAGAAGAAATTGAAATTAACGAAAAATATTGAGAAACATTAAATAAAAACTATGAACACTTTTTTGGTTATTTTAAAAAAAACTTTAATTTTTTTGTTATCAATGGTAATGATGACAATTTAGAAAATAAATTAAATAAATTAGAAAAAAAAGTTTCACAAATGTTAAAAGATAACAATTAATAGTTTAATTAAATTTTAAAATGTTGTAAAATGTTAAATATTAGTAAAGAGGATTTTTATGGGAAGAGCGCACGAAGTTAGAAAACAAAGCATGGAAAAAACCGCTGCTATGAAGTCAGCGATTTATGGAAGAGCAGCAAAAGAAATTTATATGGCAGCAAAATCTGGTAGTACAGATCCAGATTCTAATTTAGCATTAAGAAGTGCTATTGATAAAGCAAAATCAAAACAAGTTCCAGCAGATGTCATTCAAAGAGCAATCAAAAGAGCAGCTGGTGGAGATGCAGAAAGTTATACATCAAATCGTTATGAAGGTTATGGTCCTGGTAATTCAATGATAATAGTTGATTCTTTGACTACAAATGTTAACAGAGCTATTGCAGAAATTAGAGATGCATTTAACAAAAATGGTGGAAAACTTGCAAATGCAGGTGCTGTATCGCACTCATTTCAAACAACAAGTGTATTTGCTTTTGAAGGTAAAAACGTAGAAGAAGTTTTAGAATTACTTATGGAAATTGAATGTGAAGTAAATGATGTTGTTGATGAAGAAGGTTTAACAGTTGTTTATGCTCCTTTTAATGCTTTTAACAATGTGAAGCAAGCATTAGATAATGCTAATATAAAAGAATATAAAATGGCAGAAATAACTATGTTAGCAGACGAAAATATAAAAATTAGCGATCAAGAAGAAGCTGTAAAATTTGAAAAACTAATTAATAAATTAAACGAACTAGAAGATGTTCAAAACGTTTATCACAATGTTGAAGACTAGACTATGTTAAAAACATAGTTTTTATTTTGCTATAATAAAATCATTGGAGAAATAAAGATGAATAGAGATATTATTTTATTGAGAGCTGTTGAAGTAGCTGCGCTTGCAACACACAAATATATTGGTAAAAAAGATAAAAATTTAATAGATCAAGCAGCTGTTGAAGCACTCGAAGTGATTCTTAAAAATGAAAAAGATTTTAGACTAAAAGTTGTTAACGGTGAAGGGGAATTGGATGAAGCACCAATGCTTTATGTTGGCCAAATTTTAGGTGACTTACAAAATCCTGATGCAAAAATTTATGATATGTCAGTTGATCCTGTTGAAGGAACTTATCCTGCAGCATATAATTTTGCAGGAAGTGTTGCTGCTATTGCTATATCAAGAGAAAATACACAACTTCAATTACCAGAGATGTATATGGAAAAATTATTTGTAAGTGATGAGTTTAGAGATTTAATTAACCTTAACAAAGGAATAGTTGAAGTTGTAAAAGATATGCAAATTTTTTCAGGAAGAAGAGATTTAAAATGCATCATTTTAGATAAACCAAGACATAATAATATAATAGAAAAATTAAGCGAGATGGGTGTGATTGTTAGAATGATTCAGGACGGAGATGTTCTTGCAGCAATAGATGTTGTTAATGGCGAAGCTGATTTTGTATATGGGATTGGTGGTGCGCCAGAAGGAGTTTTAATGGCAGCTCTTTCAATTGCATCTGGATGTAAAATGCAATCAAAGTTAGTGCACTATAAAACAATATGAGAAAATGAAAAAGAAACTGAATTAAGAAGTCAAATTGAAAATGCTTGACTAGAAAAACATAACATTGACGAAAATACTATACTTGATGATTTGGATTTAATTTCAGACCCAAGAGCTAGATTTTTTGCAGCAGGTATCACTGCTGGTGGTTCTTTAAAACCAATTGATTATAAAAACGGAAAGTTTTATGTTAATGCATTTATGGCTAGTCATGGTATTGCAAGAAATATTAAATCTGTATATGACATAAAAAAAGTAAATGCTTTAAAACCGGGTATTAAATCAATATTTGATAAATACAAAAGATAATATATAATGTTGATTTGTTATAATATAAAAAGTAAAAAGGAGTAGATTGCTATCGATATATTAATATATGTTGCAAGTGCATTGACAATCGCTTGTTTAATAACAATAAAAATTTTTGACACATTTATATATTCAAATGCAAAGATTATAAATATTAACTCTGCTGATATAAATATATCTACTTCAAAAATTAATGAAATTATTTCAAAATTTTTAGAGCATTTAAAAATAGATGATCTAAAAGTAATTTATGGAGATCATAATTCTTATATAAGAGTTACAAAAATGTTGAATAAAAATAAAAAACAAATTGATATTCCTAAATGGATTATGCCAAGTGTTGGATATGAATTAGATTATTTACTTGGAAGTATTTGATATAGTTCAAAAATTTATCAAAAAGATAAATATGTAAAAAGATTTAACTTAATAGCTCAAGTTTTGCCAACATTTTTTATATTTGCATATTTATTGTTTTTTGTTTTAAATATTATTTTAATTATTTTAAATAAATATGTTTTATCGTCAGCTGATTATTATGGAAGCATTTTTGAATTTTTAGGTAAATACTTTATCCTAGATATGTTTGTAATAATATTATTTATTTTTTACATTTCATCTTTATATTTTGCAACAAAACAAAAAATAAATATTGAAACATTATACGAAAGAGATATTGTAAAATTTGTTGATGAAAACTGTGTAGGTTATAAGTCAGATATTGGCGCTGCAAGAGTTCATTCTATAAAAATTGATAAACTATTTTTTAATACTTTTATGTTTAATAAAAAAACTTCAAATATGAAATTTTTAGGACCATTCACATTATTATAAAAAAATACTCAAATATAAAACTATAGAATTTATTTTCTAAGTTTATATATTTGAGTATTTTTTAACCTTGACCTAAACCTTTTTCTTTTCATTCGGCAAGAATTTCTTCTTTACCTCCCGGTTTAGAATATCTTTCTTTATATTCTTGATATCTTTCTTTACATTCTTTAATTTCGTTGATAGCATGATCTAAATCACCTCAACCATTTATTTTCACTTCTTTTTTTTGTAATGCTTTATATTGCAAGAAGAAATTTTCTATTTCGTCTTTTAAATGTTGAGGCACGTCTCTTAATGTTTGATAGGCATTAAATCTAGGATCATCATTAAATACTCCAAATAATTTAGTATCAATTTCTCCTGCATCTATCATTTTTATAGAACCTAAAATACGAATGTTAACTTTAACACCTGGCATAGTAGGGTATGTTACTAAGCTTATTACATCAAGAGGATCTCCGTCTCAATCTAAAGTTTCATCAATAAATCCATATTCACCTGGATAAAAGTTTGCCCCGTATAATACTCTATCAAGACTTATTGATTTAGTGTTTATATCATATTCATATTTATTAGAACTACCTTTTGGAATTTCCACTATCATTTCTATAATATTATTTTTCATTTTATTTCTCCTTTTACATATTCATTTTATAGTAAAATGTTTGTATATTTATAATAAAAAAAAGGAAAATAGAAATGAAAAATAATAATAAAGTAAGTAATGTTGATAAAAAAATTATTGAGGAAATTGAACTAGGTACATTTCAAACAAGAAACTGAAAAACTTATTTTAAATTGACCCCATATAAAGTTTCAATTCTTGGGGTTATAGTTGCTTTGAATATTTTATTATCTCTAATTAGCGTTTATGCTTTAGCTCCATTTACAATGGCTGGATTTTTAAGAGTTGAAATAAGTTTTTTAACTTATTTAATAGCTTGAAAACTTGTTAATGGTTTTTATGCGTTACTAATTATAACTCCAACTACTTGATTACGCTATGCAGGGATTGATCCAAATGCAGAACCAATAGGTATGACATCGATGAATCTAAGTGATTTATTTGCATTAGCAACATTTATTGGTCTTAGTTTTATTTTTCAATTAAAAAACGACGAAGTAGGAAAAATGAAATTTCATATTAAGTTTATTTTTGTAGCAATATTAGTATCGCTTTTAACAGGTGTATGAAATATATTTTTAAACTTTAGTTTTATTTTAGATTTATATAGTACATATTTTGGAGTTGAAGCAATTCAAAATCTTAAAAATTGAGCTTTTGCAGGACTTTTAATATTTTTTAATTTAATTAAATATGTTGTTAACTTCTGATTGTTTTTAACTTTCTATGAAACTATTAAAATAATTTACAAAAAAAGAGTTTTTTCTTAATTATAAATGTTATAATTTAGATGTTATTATAGAAGGAACTTATTTATGGAAAAAAAAGATTTAAACCATGAGATTCCTGAGCATAACAAAGATGATGTTAAAGGTGATCATTATCACGACCAACACCACTTTGATGCAAAAGGAAATCATGACGATATTACAGAAGAAGAATTTAAATTTAAAAACAGTATTTATTCTTCTAAGAAAAATTTAATTTATAGAATAACAGCTTCAGGAATGTTTTTAGCATTAGCTTGTATCGGAAGTGCTATTGATATGTTTGGAGAAAGAATTTTCAAATTACCATTAAACGAAATAATATTATCAATTAGATACTTTGATATATTAATAATTTGTTTATCAATTTCATGTATTGGACCTGTGTTTGCAAGTTTATTAGCTTTCATTACACCATGAATTCATATGTTAATGGATGGAGATCATCCGCCATTAACTCACTTAGTAGATTCATTTGGATACTTTTCAGTTGTTTGAATTTTATGATTATTCTTTTATGTAATTTTTAGAAACTCATATATACATAAAGATCCAAAAAAAGGAATTTTTAAAAGATATATGTCTTTATTAGGGTTCATACCTGTATCAGTTATTATCTACACATTGTTTACAATTTTAATTATTTATGTTTCAGATCAAAGTGCAAGTCACGAACATCACGATCATGATGATGAAAATATTATAAATAAATTAATTGATCATCATGAAGGTCACGATCATGAAGCTCATGGTGACGAATGAGATTTATTTAAAGAAAAATTATGAACTTATAGCGCTATTATTTTTGGATTTGAACTAGTAAGATTTACAGCTTGTGGATTAGCATTTGTGTTACTTGAACCTCAAATTAAAAAAATTAATCACAGATACAGATAAAATTATAAAACTTGTTTTTTTAGGAAAAATAATAAAGACAAGTTTTTTTTGATAAAATGAGAGTGTAGTTAAATTTCTTTATTAATTACGATGAAATTGGAGGATATTATTCATGGCAAAGAAACCATTATATGTATCATTAGATTTAGGAACAGCATATACACTTGTTTATATTTCTGGACAAGGTATTGTATATAACGAACCTTCAATTGTAGCATATAAAATTAAAGAAAATAAAATAGTGGCTGTAGGGGATGAAGCTTATAAAATGATTGGTAAAGGGAACAAAAATCTTAGAATTGTTCGTCCTATGGTTGATGGTGTTATTACAGATATCAAAGCAACTCAAGCACAATTAAATTATATTTTTAACAGATTAAGATTAGATAAAACTTTACAAGGTTCAGTTATGTTGTTGGCTTGTCCATCAGTTATTACAGAACTTGAAAAAAGTGCGCTAAAAAAAATAGCAACTAATTTAGGAGCAACTCATGTATTTGTTGAAGAAGAAGTTAAAATGGCTGCTCTTGGTGGTGGTGTAAATATTGAAGCGCCAACAGGACAATTAGTTATTGATATGGGTGGAGGAACAACTGATGTTGCTGTAATTGCTTCAGGAGATATTGTTTCATCTAAATCAATTAAAATTGCTGGTAACACTTTAAATGAAGAAATTTTAAAATTTATTAGATCACAATATGGAATGGAAGTTGGAATTAAGACTGCTGAAACTGTAAAAATTCAAATGGGTTCATTAGCTAAATATCCTGATGAAAAATCTATGAAGGTTTATGGACGTGACGTAGTTTCTGGATTGCCTAGAGAAATAGAAATTACTCCTCCTGAAATAAGAGAAGTTTTAAAAATTTCACTTTCAAAAATTATTGATTTAACTGTTAGAGTGTTAGAAGAAACTCCACCAGAATTAGCAGGAGACATTTTCAGAAATGGATTAACTCTTTGTGGTGGTACTGCTTTAATAAAAGGTATTGATAAATATTTTGGAGATACTTTACAATTACCAGCAAAAGTTGGTCAACAACCTCTATTAGCTGTTATAAATGGTACAAAAAAATATGAAGAAAATATCTATGATGAATTAAGACAAATTTTAAGAAAATAAAAAATAATTTTCAAGTCACTTAAATAAAATTGGCTTGATTTTTTTTGTGTTTTTTAATTATGTTTTCCTTTAGAAAAGAAGATATAATAACACTAGGTGTTAATATGTCAAAAAATAAAAACGATAAAATTTATAAATCACTTTTAATATATAGCATAATAGCAACAATTCTTCAAATGTTGACTATTTTTGGTTTAATATATTTTTTTGTAATCTTTTTTAGTATGGAGAAATTTTCTTCAATTAATAGTAATGGCAAAATAGCTATAACAGTTATTACATTAAGCTTTCAATTTATTGGTGTAGGTTTTTTAATTTTATATATGTTATTAACTATTTTAGATTTTTGAGGAAAAATCCAAGCAAATATAATTTTAATCTTTTTTTTAATATCTACATTTGCTATTGGAGCAATATTATTTATTCCTTGTTATATTTTAGGTATTATTTATTATTCAAGAAGTAAACAAAACGACATTATTAATATTGCTGATGACTTAACAAAAGCTTTTAAAGAAAAATTTAGTCAATCATTTAATAAATAAAAAAATAATTAGCTTCCTAATTATTCTTTATCTCCAATTTTGATCGCTCCGGTCGGACATACCATTTGACAAGTTTTTAATTCTTTATTATTTTCTTTTGCTTCTGCCAAACCATCTTCGTCCATAAATAAAACATCATCTTCATCAACGCTAACGCAAGCTTCACATCCAATGCAAAGACCTTTATCTACTCAAGTTTTTTTCATAAATTTTTCTCCTATTTATAATATAATAACAAAAATTTTAAATTCTAATGAAATAATTTATAATATTAAAAGATTAAGAGGTGAAATTAGTGGCTGAACTTTCAAGAATGGAAAGAAATAAAAAACTACACATTCAAATAAGAAATGAAATTGTTTATAAAAAACAACAACAAGATGAGAAGTCATTAATTTATTCTACTTTTGAAAGATTAAAACTAATCGATTTAAATTTTTTTAAAGAAAAATTAGATGAGTTTGACAAAAACCATCAAATGGAAAAGCCTTTTTTAGATAAAGATAAATCAAATAGTTTAATATCTGAAGAAATTAGATTTGAAATAAAACAAGAAATTGCAAATTTAAAAAAAATTAAACAAACAGTAAATAAAAAACCGCTTGTCAATATTAACGACTATGAAGAATTTCAAGTTAAATCTCCAAAATATTTAAGTTATTGTGAAGGATTAAAGCAAAATGAAAACATCTTTATGCTAAATATTGATAAGTTTAAAGAAAAGCAAAGAAACTTAAAAGACCCTGCTCATGACATTTCTATGTCAACAGTTCAACAAGTTAGAAATGCAGATACTAGACCAACATTACAAATGATAAGATCTGTTGAAGAAAGACTTGAAATTGGTCAAAAAAGAGTTAATAAAGCTTGAGTGACATATAGCAAAAAAAGAAGATTTAAAAAAATAATTTGAGCATTTGTAGTATTTTTTCTATTAATGATAATAGTATTAATAATTCCATTTTTTGTTTAAGGAGTAACTAAGTAGTGAAATCAAAAATTAATATTGCAGTTGATGGAACTGCGAGTAGTGGAAAAAGCTCTGTATTAATGAAAGTAGCAGAGCAATTAGGTTTACATTTTATTGATACAGGACTAATGTATAGAGCGTTTACAAAATTATGTTTAGAAAACAATGTAGATTTTTTTAACGAAAAACAAATTGTAAATCAATTACAAAACTTTAATTGTGAATATAAATTAAATAACGACGTATTTATTAATAATAAAAACTATACAAGTTTTTTATCTGACTATGATGTTGCAGAAAATATAAAATATATAGCAAAAATTGATAAAGTCCGTGAAAAAATGGTAAATTTACAAAGAAAAATGGCAGAAGATGGTGGAAAAGTTATGGTTGGTAGAGATATAACAACTGTTGTTTTACCAAATGCTGATTTAAAAATTTATCTAGATTGTTCTGCAGAAAAGCGTGCCGAAAGAAGATTTTTGCAAAATAAAAAAAACAATATAACTCCTAATGATTATGAAGATATTTTAAGACAAATAAACCAAAGAGATGAATGAGATAAAAACCGAAAAAATAGTCCTTTACTTATAGCAAAAGATGCATGAGTAATTGATACAAGTAATTTAGAAATTGATCAAGTTGTAGAATTAATAAAAAATAAAATAGAAACTATAATTTAATAGGAGGTATTATATGTCAAGAAAAGGTGTTGTTGCAATTGTTGGAAGGCCAAATGTTGGTAAGTCGACTCTTTTTAATAGAATAATAAAAGAAAAAAAAGCAATTGTAGAAGATAAACCCGGAGTTACTAGAGATAGAATGTATGGTAATGCTGAGTGATTAACAAGACCTTTTATTGTAGTTGATACTGGTGGTATAACACTTCAAGATAGTGCGTTTGCAAAAGAAATCAAGATGCAAGCAGAAATAGCTATGAAAGAAGCGGATGTAATAGTGTTTACATTAAATTTTAAAGAAGGAATTACTTTAGAAGATGAAGCAGTGGCAAAAATACTTTATAAAACAAAAAAACCAATAATCTTAGCTATAAACAAATATGATAAAAAAGAAACTTTTGATGAAGCATATAATTATATGTCGTTTGGTTTTGGCGAACCATATTTAATATCTTCTTCTCACGGTATTGGGATTGGTGATTTACTAGATTGTATAATTGAAAAATTACCTAGTTTTAATGATAACGATTTAGAAAATAACACTAAACTAGCAATTGTTGGAAGACCAAATGTTGGAAAATCAAGTTTAGTAAACTCATTGGTTGGAGAAACTAGAATGATAGTTTCAGATATTCCCGGAACAACTGTTGATAGTGTGGACTCTTTAATTAAAGTAAATGGTCAAAACTATACAATTATTGATACAGCAGGAATGAGAAAAAAAGGGAAAATTTATGAAAATTTAGAAAAATATAGTTATTTAAGGTCTCTAACATCAATTAATAAATCAGATATAGTTTTACTTATGCTTGACTCTAGTGTTCCCATAAGTGATCATGACACTAATATTGGAGGATTTGCTTTTGATGAAAGTAAACCTATAATAATAATTGGTAATAAATGAGATTTAGTTGAAAAAAACACAAACACAATGTTTAAAAAAGAAGAAGAAATAAAAGCCTACTTTAAATATTTAAATTATGCAAGCGTTTTATTTGTTTCTGCAAAAGAAAACAAAAGAGTTAATAAAATATTTGATGCGATTGAATTAATTAAAAAGAATCTAAAAAAACGAATTAGAACTAGTATCTTAAATGAAGTTTTTAATAAGGCACAATTAATTAATCCTGCTCCAAATCATAATGGTGGAAGACTTAAAATTTATTACTCTTCACAAGTTGAAGCTTATTTGCCAACATTTGTATTATTTGTAAATAACCCAAGTTATGTACATTTCTCATATAAAAGATTTTTAGAAAATCAAATAAGATCACAATTTGATTTTAGCGGTGTTCCTATAAAAATAATATTTAGAGAAAGGAAATAAAGATGAAAAAAACAAAAGTAACAATTATTGGTACAGGTGCATATGGTACAGTTCTTGCCAATGTATTAGCTGATAATGGACATGAAGTTATTATGTATGGTATTGACAATATGCAAGTTCACGATATAAATACAAATCATTTAAACACAAGATTTTTTCAAGACTTATTAATTAACAATAACATTAGAGCAACAACAGATATTGAATTGGCAATGAAAGAAGCGCAAGTTGTAATTTTATCAACTCCAACTTTTGCTATTGATGATGCTGTTGATAAAATTATAAAATTTGGTAAAAGAGAAATGCATATAATAAATGTTGCAAAGGGTTTAGATGAAAACAGTTTAGATGTACTTAGCAAACATATTATCAATAAATTAAAATATAGCAATATAATGAAATCTTTTGGTGCAATTTATGGTCCTTCTGTTGCAATTGAAGTTATTATGAGAAAACCAACTTGTGTTATGAGTTGTAATAGTGATCTAGAAACTGCAAATTATATTGCTGAATTATTTACAAATAATTACTTTATTGTAAAATCAACTACTGACTTAGTTGGTTGTGAAATAGCTGCAGCTTTAAAAAATACTGTAGCAATAGCTAGTGGCATATTACATGGATTTGGTGCTGCAGATAATGCAAAAGCATCACTAATAACAATTGGAAATGCTGAAATATTTAACATAGCTAAATCTTATGGAGCTAAATTAGAAACTTTTATGAATTTTGCAACTTTAGGAGATTTAATTTTAACAGCAAGTTCTCAAAAATCTAGAAACTTTTCATTAGGTGTTCAAATAGCTCAAAAAGACGATGCAGCTGCCGTTTTAAGATATCATAAAAATACAGTTGAAGGCGTTAAAACTTGTGAAATCGCGTTTAAGATAGTTAAAAAACTAAAAATTTCATCACCATTATTTGAAATAATGTATAAAATACTATACAATAAGGGTAAGCCTAGTGTGTTAATCAATGATTTTTTTAAATACGCAAAGGTAGTATAGATATAAGGGGTAGATACAAGATGACAAAAAAAGAATTGTCTGATAAATTAGCTTCAGAATTTAACCAATCAAAAGCTGATGGTGAAAAAATGGTTAACTTCATTTTTGATGCTATTGCAAGTAGTTTAGTTAATGGTGAAGAAGTTGCTATTGCCGGATTTGGAAAATTCGCTACTGCAGACCGTGCTGCAAGAGAAGGTGTTAATCCTTCAACAGGGGAAAAAATTAAAATTGAAGCAACAACAGTTGCTAAGTTTAAAGTTGCAAAACAACTTAAAGAAGCAGTAGCTAAAAAATAATTAGTTACAATTTAAATAAGAGTTGCTTAGCAGCTCTTATTTTTTTTGTTTAGGAGGATAAATGTTTGATTTATTAAAAAATGGTGTCATTAACAAAAAAAGTCTACTTATATTAAACTACTCAAAACTAGAAATTAACGAAAATCAATTAGCCATCTTATTAATAATAATGGAATTGTCAAATGAAGAACAAAAAAACTTTACACCCTCACAAATTGCAAAGTATATGTATTTAGATAAAGATCAAATAGAACAAGAAATTAGTAATCTTTTAATAAAAGAATTGATAAGAATTGAGCAAAAAGGAAAAAAAGCCGTACTAGATTTAACACCTTTATTTAATAAAATAATTGTTAATTTAGAAGAACAAAATTCAAACCTAGCTAATGATATAAAATACTCATTTATTGAGCAAATGTTAAATATTAAACTTTCTCAAGAAGATATAGATGTAATTATCGAATATATCAACCAAGGTCTTTCTAAACCAAAAATATTATCAATTATTACTGAAAATAAAATTGATAATTTTGAAGCCTTAAAAGATCATTTAGATGAATATGTAAAAAAATCAAAAACGTTAAAAATAACTAGATATAACTGATTAAATGATTAAGATAGCTAATTAAATCTAGAACTAAATTTTTTCTTTGCAATTCATAACAATTATTTATAAATCAATCATATTCAATTTTCTTTTTCCTAAATTTTTTTATATATGAATAATTTAAACAAAAATATTTATCATACATGTGAAAGTAAATGAGAATAAACGTTAAACCTTTTAATTTCATAATAAGATCAAGTTTGTCAACTTGATTTTTTTTTAAATTATTAAGATCAAAATAATTTTTACTAGTTTCTTTTGCTTCGAATTCTAAATAAAAACCTTTATAGATTCCATTATAGTCGCAAAATTGGTTCTTATCTAATTTAGCTTTAATTATATTATTTTCAATACTTATTAGTTTGTTATTGACAGGCATTTTTTGAACAAGTAAACCCAAACTTATTCAAAACTCTAAACAATTATTTATTATCGTTTCTAAATACATTCCTTTATTTGCAAGTATCATTTTTAATCCTCCAATAATTAAATCGTAAAATAAAATTATAATTTAACATTTTTTTAATAAATAATTAAAATCTTATACAATATTTAAAAGGAGATTTCAGTATGGCTAATATTAATGCAAAACTTAGTAAAAAAGAAATTTTAGAAAAAGAATTTGAAGTCGAATATAAAGGATATAAAGTTGAAGAAGTAGATGCTTTTTTAGATATTGTTAGTGAAGATTATAAATACTATGAAGATATGGAAATTAAAAAAGATAAAATAATTATGGACTTATCAAAAAAATTAGATGATTTAACTGAAGAATTGAATCAAACTATGGCAACTTTAAAATTAACAGAACAACAACAAGAAGAATTAGCGAGAAAAGGTTTAAACTCTTCTGCACTTATCAAACGTATATCTGCTCTTGAAAAAACAAATTTTAATAAAGATTAATTTATAGTGTAGAATATAAATGTGAAATAATTTTTTGAATCAACTGCTATATTTGAAAAATAATATAGAGGAAACTCCACGCTTGCACATTCTGTGATGAATGTAGTGTTTGTGCTAAAGGAAAAAATAACTTTAGGCATCTTTTTTTGGTGACGACTTGAATTAACCTAAGTGCTATGCATATGGTGATTTCTTTAAAGTGCCACAGAGACGAATAGCTAGAAATAGTGAAATGGAACGGGTAAACTCCACAAGCAAGAAACTCAAATTATGGTAGAGGAGCTAAAAGATTGAGAAACGAATCAATCTTTTGGATCACTTTTTAAAGTGATAGATAGATAGTTGATGCGCTTTTGCGTACAGAACGTGGGTTATGATAAAAATTATATTCACTATTTTTTTTAAGGATTTGTTAAAATGAAATATTTATTTGAATATTTACAAAAAAATAATTTAAGCTTATCAAGTTGTGAATCTTTTACTGGTGGAATGTTTGCTAGTTTATTTAGTGATATACCTGGAGCAAGTAATTATTTTAAAGGTAGTTTTATTTGTTATTCAAATGATTTTAAGATTGAACACTTGAAAATTAATCAACAAGTTATTAAAAAAAATAGTGAAGTTTCAAAAGAAGTATTAGAATTAATGTTAAAAAACACAAAACAAATTTTAAAAACCGATGTTGTATTTGCATTTAGTGGTTTTGCAACCCCAATTGATGTTAATAACTCAAGAAGTGGATTAAGTTATCTAGGATTTTTAATAAATGATAAATGTTATATATATCAATTTATAATTAAAGAAGATATTAGTAGAAGTGAATATAAAAAACAAGCTATTGATTTTGTTTTAAGAAAATTTGCATCTATTTAACATTTTTTTGTATATTTTTATAATTTCTTAACGATATTTATATTGGGAGGAAATATTTATGATAAAAAACACAGATACAAATTTAGAAAAGGAAGTAATTTTTAATATGGATAATATATATGACGATCCAAACTTTAAAGCTGTATTAAAAGATATTGAAAAAACTTTTGGTAAAGGGTCAATCATGAGACTTGGGGATAAAGCAAACAATTTAATTGATACTATTTCAAGTGGAAGTTTTTTGATCGATAAAGCAATTGGAATTGGAGGCTATCCAAAAGGAAGGATTATAGAAATTTTTGGTCCTGAATCAAGTGGAAAAACAACTTTATCTTTACATGCAATTTCTGAAGCACAAAAAAACAAAGGAAGAGCTGCTTTTATTGATGCAGAACACGCTTTAGATCCAAGGTATGCAAAAAATTTAGGAGTTGATGTTGAAAACTTAATTGTTGCTCAACCTGATTCTGGAGAACAAGCGCTTGATATATTAGAAATGCTAGTTAAATCAAATACAATGGATATTGTGGTTGTTGATTCAGTTGCTGCACTTGTGCCTAAAAGTGAATTGGAAGGTGAAATGGGAGATCAACAAATTGGTTTACAAGCCAGACTTATGTCAAAAGCTTTGAGAAAATTGAACGGGATTATTTCTAAAACCAATACAACTGTTATTTTTATAAATCAATTAAGAGAAAAAGTAGGGGTAATATTTGGTAATCCAGAAACAACTCCTGGTGGTAGAGCTTTAAGATTTTATTCATCTGTAAGAATGGAAGTTAGAAAAGGCGAAACAATCACGACTAATGGTGAAGCAAGTGCAAATAAAATAAAGATTAAAATTGTTAAAAATAAAGTCTCACCTCCATTTAAAACTTGTACAATAATTATTGCATATAACAAAGGTATTGAAAGAGATTTAGAAATAATTGAAATGGCAACTTTGTATAATGTTTTAACAAGAGCTGGTGTTTGATATTCATATAATGAAGAAAAAATTGGACAAGGAAAAGAATCGGTTAGAGAATGATTTAAAAACAATCAAGATAAGTTTTTAGAGATACAAAATAAAATTTCAGAATTAATGAAATAATTATAAGAAAAAATTAATTATAATATTAAAGAAAGAGACATATGAAACAAAATACGCACTTAGAAAAACATAATAAAGGATATTTTCCTCAAGAATTAAACAGTGTTTTAAAAACTTTTTTCCTAACACTTGTTTTTTGTTTTGCTGTATTAGCACTTTTATTAGGTTTATTATTTAGTTCAATAATTGAGGATAATTTAATAATAATAATTCCAATCATTGTTGTTTTTGCTTTTTTTTCTACACCTAATTTTTGTTTAGGTACAATAGAGTATTTAAAAATAAAAACTATCAATAGAGAAAAAGATAATAAAGTTTTAAAAGCTGCTTATATCTTTTTTCTAATTCCATATATTAACTTCTTAGTTTTTAGTATTCTTTTATTAATTAAAAAAAAGCATATTAAAAGTGGTCCGTTTACATATGATAAAAAAATTAAATTTGTTTTCGGTTCTTTTTTAGAAATTATTTTTGGTCATACAAAAAAAGGAATTGCAAAAACAATTTTATTTAAAGGTTTATTAATATTAATTTTAGAAATAGGGTGCTTAATTTTTGCTCTATTACTTTCTTTTAAAGTTATTAATTTTAATGATGAAGTTGGAAAATTAAAAATAAAGGATTTTTATTTTTATATATATTTTTTATTAGCTCATATTTTAATGATAGTTTCTTATATAAAAGAAATCCCTTATGTTTCAAGAAAAACTATTGACAACACCAAAGATAATAAATATAAATTTTGATTGTATTTAAGTATTGGATTACCTATAATTAATTTTATTGTTTGAACTACAATTACTTTTAAAAAATTAAAAATTGAAAGTAATGTAAATTTAATATAAATAATAATTTTAAATACATTATTTAAAATTATTAACTTATTCTGTTGAAAATGGAATAAGTTTTTTTATTTTAAAAATAATTTTAATTCGAAATATTTTTTAAAACTTTTTTATAATACTAAGTGTATAATTATAATGTTTAAAAAAATACCTAATCTACTTGAAAGTAGGAATCGAATGACAAATTTAGAAGATAACTCATGGTTTATAGTCGTAACAATTTTAGCAATAACAATATTTTTACTTATGTTATATTGTTGTTATTTGCTTTTTAATCGTCGAAGAAATCATGTAATTAAAAAAGCAAAAGAAGAAGCTAAAAAAATAAAAATGGAGGCGTTAGCTTCTGCCAAAATAGAAGCTACTATTTTAAAAAATACTATTGAAGAAGAACTGTATTCAAAGCGTTTAGAAATAGATCATGAATCAGCAATTTTAGAACAAAAAAAAGTTAAATATTTTGAAGACTTGGAAAATTTAAATTTAAGAGAATCAAAAATTGTTGAACAACAACTTGAAAATAATAGAGTTAAAAATAAGCTATCAATTGATGTTGATAATGTTGTAGAAATATTAGAAAAATTAGCAAACATGTCTTCAGAAGAAGCAAAACAAAGACTAGAATCTTATGTTGAAAATGCTTATTTAGAAGATATTTATAAAGAAATAAAAGCAAAAGAAGACTTGTTAAGGTTAAATTCAAGAGAAACAGCTCTAAATATATTAATTGATGCTATGGAAAAGGCTCACGTTCAAGTTTCTACAGAAAAAAATACTACAATATTTAAACTTGAAGATGACTCATTAAAAGGAAAAATTATTGGTAGAGAAGGTAGAAATGTAAAAACATTTCAACAATATGGTGGTGTTGATATAATAATTGATGAAGTACCAAATCGTATTGTTATTTCATCTTTTAATCCGATTAGAAGAGAAATTGCATACAATACTTTAGCAGAGTTGATTAAAATTGGAAGATTGCAACCTGCCGCTATTGAAGAAACATTATTATTAGAAGAACAAAAAATTCAAGAATCATTTTTAAAAACAGGTTTAGAAGTTACCAAGGAATTAAATATATTTGATTTTCCTGAAGAAATTATTATTAATTTAGGAAAACTTAAGCACCGCTTTAGTTATGGGCAAAGTGTATTACAACACTCTATTGAAGTTGCAAAAATCGCAAGATCAATTGCTGAAACTTTAGAATTAGATACAGAAATAGCTCTTAAAGCAGGATTGTTACATGATATTGGTAAAGCAATTGATTTTGAACAAGAAGGTAGTCATGTTTTATTAGGAACTAATCTATTAAAAACTTATAAAATGGATAATATTATTGTAAATTGTGTAGAATCTCATCATGGCGATGTTGAAAAAAAATCTGTTTATGCAGAAATTATATCTATATCTGATACCATTAGTGCTGCAAGATATGGAGCAAGAAATAATGGAGCTGAAGAGTTTTTTGAAAGACTTAAAGAAGTTGAAGAAGAATGCGAGAAGTTCTATGGGGTACTGAGAGCTTACGTGTTTCAGTCAGGAAGACAAATCCGTGTAATTGTAAATCCAGATTTAGTTAAAGATCATGAGTTAATGGATTTAACTCAAAAAATAAGAGAAAAAATAAAATCTATTAATAAAACTCCAGGTGATATTTATATAACTTTAATTAGAGAAAAAAGAGAAATAATAAAACTTTAATTAAGTTAAAATTAAATAAAACAATAACAAAAAAATGTTTCTTGTATGAAACATTTTTTTATTATTGATTATAACTATTAGTTACTTTAAACAAAAGTTTTTATATAATGGATTAGAAAGATTTTCTTGGTATGTATAAATGAAAAAAGATTCAAAGAAAAAAATATTGAAAATAAACATAGTAATGATTTAGAAAAAAAGTTTGCTATTCTTAAACAAAGAGAAAAAAGAAATAGTAAAGATATATTTAACTGAAGTGTAAGAGGGAAAGCGTTTATGGCACTTGCGTTTACTTTAGCATTTTTTATTATTCTTTTTATTAGTGCGTTTACAATCATAATTTGGTTAACAACTTTACAAGAATATTTGAAATTAATATTTTTATTAAGCCTTTTTTCTATGAAAAAATATCTAAAGCATGAGACTATGCTGCTTCAACTAATTTTATTTTAAGAACATTTATAAACTTTTTTAGCATATGATCTGTTTATTTTTTAGTATTTACAACTAGTTTTTTAGTTTTTTTATATATAAAAATGTTGAAAAATATTGACTTTTATCATTTTAAAAGAATATTTTGATATCCTGTAAGATCTGCATTTAGATTATTTGCAATTTTATATATCTTTATTCAAATGTTACCTGTAATTGTTAATACTTTGATTTATCTACAAACAAGAGATAAGACATGAAGCTTTTTATATAAAAACTGAGCATCTTTATATCATTTTTATACACTAAATTTTACAATTTTTGGTATTGGTTTTTTTATGATATTAAATTATATAATCTATACTGCATTTAGTACAACAATCAATATAACAACTTTAATAAAATGAAAACATAATAAATCTAGATTGAGAGATAAATATTGAAAGTTATTAATAGTTGCTGGATGAATAAATTTATGAACTTTATTTTTAGCTTTATTTTTAACTACTTTTATTATTGGAACTCCAACATTAATTTGAAAAAAATGCTTAAAATTTAGTTTATTAAAAAATTATTTACCTTGATTGTCTAAATATTCTACATTACCAAGTCATTGAGTCTATATAACCACTTATTTATCTTTAGTGATGCTATTTGGTTTAAATCATTTAAATATTGGTGTATATAACAATTTAATTTTATTAGAATTATTTAAAAAGAGTATTTATCCAA
Organism: Spiroplasma gladiatoris; assembly: GCF_004379335.1. Classification (NCBI taxonomy): domain Bacteria; kingdom Bacillati; phylum Mycoplasmatota; class Mollicutes; order Entomoplasmatales; family Spiroplasmataceae; genus Spiroplasma; species Spiroplasma gladiatoris. Next base: position 351,286 of record NZ_CP038013.1, read on the forward strand.
AGTATATTCATTGAAGATTTTTATACATTATATTTTTTGGTTTCTTTTTAGGAGATTTTTTCATTACATTTGGGGTAATAGAATTATTTAACCAGATTTCTTGTGTTGTAAATAATAGTGGAAATAAAGTCATTAATGCAGGTTTTAGCGAAACAAATTTATATTATCAAAATTTATTTTATATTGAGTCTTTTTCTCTTATTTGTTTTTCGTTTTTAGGATTTAGTTTTTTAGGATTCTTTATATTTTTAATATGAGAATTATTTTTTGGTTGATGAGGTATGTCTATATACAACTATTTTAAAGTATCATGTTTTAGTTTTTTATATTTATTTTTTTAGGAGTTATATCAATAATATGTATTAATTTTATTTATGTTGATTCTTCTATTAAAGAATTTAGATCTTATAATAAAATTATTTCTTTAGAAAACACAAAAAAATTATCATACTATATATCTTCGCCATTAATATATTTAATGTTTGTTCCATTGCTAAATATAATTTCTTTTACATTTACACCTTTTATTTTGCAACCATGAGCAATTGTATTTTTTGTATTAATAAGTGTTATTCAAACATTAAGCATATCTTTAATTTCTGTTTTATTATTTAAAAATGGTATATAAACAAATTGATGGCTTTTAAAAAACTATTCAAAGAAATGTTTTACTTTCCTAAGTTACATACAAAATATGAATTTAAGTCAATCAAAAGAAGAGCTTATAATTAAAAAAATCTTTATAAATTAGTCAATAAAAAAGCAGAATTTTTAAAAGAACTTACTTTTTGAAATGAAAAATTAAAAGAAGATAACAAACAAATAATATTACCTCAAATAGAAGAAATAGCATCAACATTGTCAACGATTGATAGAGACATTGAATTAATTAAAATAAAACTAGGTATTAATCCAAATGAATTAAGTTTCGAAGAAGAAATTGATAAAGAATTATTAAATCAAAGTTATTATAAAGAGCAAACAAATAAAGAATATCAAGAAATTGAAGAATATGAAAATTTAGAAACACTTCAATCAGAAGAAGAATATGAAATTATAGATGAGAGAGTTAAAATTTATTTTGATCAAAGTGATAGCAAAAAATTAGAAGTTTTAAATTAGATAGCAGATTCTTAACTTGCTACTTTTGTGAATAAGTTATTAATTTTGAACAAGATATATTAAAAAAAATATTATTTGTATTTGAACTTTCTGATGATACAAGGGGTATATTTCATAAAAAATGTTTTGAAAAAAATGCTCATTATTTTGAAATAGTAGATAAAACTAATTAAGGAGATTAAATAAAAAGATTATTAATAGTGCTAGGCTCATTTTTTATAACAAATTTTAGTTTATTACCAGTTATATCTTGTAAAAGAATTGAGCCTCCAACAAAAGCTATTAACTTTAGTGAGGAATTTAAAGATGTGATACTTGAAATTGATGAAATTAAAACCTTTGATTTATTAGCTCCTAATCCTATAAAAGATGCAAAAATTGTAGTAGATAACTCTAACACAGATGTCTTTTCAAATAAACTTGATAAAGTTAAAGATAATGAAGGCAATGGAAAATTTAAATTAATAATTCAAGCTCTAATAGGTGGTTAATCTGATATTAAAATTAATTATGGAAAAAAATGAGCAAAAATCAAAGCAAATGTTAATTGTATTGATTTTTCAAAATTTAGTAAAGAAGAGTCACAATTAAGTGTGGATAAAGCATATAACGATAATGAAAATATTATAAAAAATATTATTTTAGATTTAATTAAAAATAAGTTTCCAAATTTTAAAAATCCAAATTTAGATTTATTTACTTTTAAGTTTGAAAAAAAGTAATTTTGTAAATAACATAATTCTTTCTGTTACTGTTACATCAGCAGAAAATGTTAGAAATGTTATTAATTCAATCAAGTTTAAAATAAATTAAAAAAACTTAAATCTTTATAAGATTTAAGTTTTTTTAAAACTTATTAACTTTAGTGGCAAAAAAAGCAAATGTTTCTGCACCTGTATGGCAAATGATTACAAAAGGTAGTTTTTCAACTAAGCCTATTTTTAAGTTTTTTTGTATTACTATTTTTTTTATTTCTTCTAACAATTCAATCGAACAATCTGAATATGCAATATCAATAACATAATCATCAGTTTCATTTTTAATAATTTTATCTAAAGAATTTTCTATAGCTTTTTTAAAAGTTCTTGTTTTATCTTCTTTATCTATTATTCCTGTATAAGAAAGAATAGGAGTTATTTTAAGTATTTTTGCTAAGCTAGCTGCTGCCTTTGTAACTCTTCCTCCTCTAACAAGTTGTTCTAAAGATTTAGGAATAATATAACCTTTAATATTTTCGTACTTATTTTCGATTTTTTGACAAACTTCAATTGGTTCAAGGCCTTTATCAAGTAAATAACGCACTTCTTCTAATTGTCTTTTTATAAGAATACTAACTCCATTGTTGTCAATAATGTGAACTTTTCCTTTATAACCATTTTCTTCATTATTTGCAAACATTTTAAAAGTATTAAATTGTCCTGATAAACCCTTAGATATTAATAAACAAATAACTTGGTCATAATCTTTTAGCAGTTCATCTCATTTATTAAGCATTTCTCCAGTTATTGATTGAGAAGTTCTTAAAAGTTCTTTGCCATTTAAATTGTTAAATTGCTCTTCTGTAAAATTTTCATCATCTTTTAATGAAGTTCCATCTTCTCTTAAAATTAGAAGGGGAACTAAAAATGTGTCTTTATATTTACTTAAGTCCTTGACCCCACATGCAGAGTCAATAATAATTGCTGTTTTCATTTATATACCTCACAATTATTTTATATAAATAAAAACTTAATGAAAAATAAAAAAATAAATTTTAAATTTTAAAATTTATTTTTTGTTTCTATGAAGTTATATACTTTATTTTTATACTCTGTTTGATGATCTTGATAACATGCAGAATGTTTTGATTTTTCAAACAAAACTAATTGACTATTTTTATCTTCATCTTGATTATTTTTTAAATGATGCATAACTACACTGCAATGATAGGGTATAAATTCATCTTTTAAGCCGTGAATGTATAAAATTGGTAATTTTTTAACTCTTTCATACTTATCAAATAAACTAACTTTTGCTATATCTGATTTTGAATATCTTAAAAAGTTTCTTTTTATTCCTAATGACATAAAGTATCAAGGAATTTTTAAATATCTTTTTAAAAAGAATCTTATTTGAGGAATTGCTGAACTAAATGGACAGTCTGCAATCATCCAACTAACAGGATTTTTTTTATAATACTCTTTTGCATAATACAAACTAGTAGTTGCCCCCATACTAACACCAAGAATTCCGATTTCAACTGCTTTAAACTTTTGTTTAATTCAACTAATCATTTGATCTAAAATTTTTGCATTAGTTAATCCAAAATCACTTTTAACTCCATAAGTATTTCCATGAGCATATGCATCAAATGTTAATATATTATAACCTTTTTCATAAAAGAAGTTACAACTTCTTAAACCACTATACTTATTTCTTTTAAAACCATGCAAACCAATAACCCATTTTTTGAAATTATTATCCTTTCTTTTAACTATCAAAGCGCTTATTTTTTTTTCTTCATCTCCTAGATCTAACTCTTCAACATTATCTTTTTGTATTGCAAAATCTTTAAGTTTTCTTGCTTTAATATCATATTCAATTTGTTCTCAACTGTTTAGTTGATATCCTTCTTTAGAAATACCTGACTTTTTATATTTGAATAAATATGAAATGAATATTTTTGAGCACAAAAAACTTAAAAGCAAAACGATAGGGAAGAAAATAACCATAATAATTACTTTGTAAGGTTGATATGTATATTTTTTTAAATATTTTCAGCTTTTTTGTATTTTTTTATCTTTAAATTTTATGTTTGTATTTTTCATAAATAACACCAAAATAATTTTATAATATATAATTTAAAACTTTTTTATTTATTCTAAATTAAAAAAATTTTAGGTATTTTGAGTTATATATAAAACAATTTTTATGTAAATATGCTATAATAAAAATAACGGATGTGATTTTATGTTAATTCGTAAAGAAGAATGAGATGACTTTAAAAAAGATTTAAGTGTAATTATTTGTCAAATTGAGTGCAATAATACTTTTAAAGTCCAAAAATACATAAGTGATCACTGAAACAACCTACCAATGTGTATAAATGCAGAGTTAAAAAAATATTTTGAAGATGAAAAAAAATATGGTGGTAACAATATTGTAACTTGTTATGATTGTAAAAAAGAAATCCTTGCAGTTAGTTCACAAACTAAATCAAAAATGTTTTATATAAATATTTTTGAAGGTTTTAATAATTTAATTGATCTTAACTTTAAATCAATTATTCATATTCCATTAAAATGTGAAGCTTGTAAAAAGTGAATTTGTGGAAGTGATTTTTGTGATTGTAAATGTTTTTTTGAAGAAAATGAATGCGAATGGTTAAAAACATTATAAATAAATATTTATTAATTTTTACTTTAAACTTTTAAGGTATATAATGTTATTAATTGAGTTTTAAAAATTGTAATTAAAATCAGATTTAATATTTTAATAAAATTAAAATATTTTTTTATTGTAGAAAGGAAATTAAAATATGCAATCAATAGAAGAAAGATTAAAATTTTTTTCAAAAGATAAATTCAAAAAGTATGGCGCTCTTTTAAAAGAAGCTATAAAAGCGCATCCAAAATTATTTACATTATTTATTGTTATATCAATTCTTGATACAGCTTTATTCTCAGGAATGTCTTTTATTATCTCAAGTTTAGTAAAAAGTGTAACTAATACAGGAGGGCATTTTATTTTTGGACTAGAAGTACAATGATATCATTGAGTAGCAATTGGTTGTGCAATGGTAGTTTTATACGCAATAGTAGACTACCTTTTAAATTATACTAGTGGGATATTTACAAGATTAACTGAAATATTTGTAAGGGTTAAATGTTTAAAAACATTAACTGATGTTGATCTTAGTTTTTATTCAAAAAATCAAATCGGAAATATTATGACAAAAATTATTGGCGACTCACAAGGACTAGCTGATGGAATGAATGAATTTTTGGTTAACTTGTGTTACATAATCTTAATGTTTATTTTAATTAACGTGATTATGTTTAGTTTAGATTGAAAAATAGCATTAATTTGTTTAGCAATTTTTTCATTCTTATTTATAGTTGCATGAACAATATTTTTTAGATATCAAAAAGCTTTAATTAGATCAATTGACTTTAAACAAATAAATGATACAAATGATGTTGATAGATTAATGAACATTCGTTTAATTAAATCAAGTGGTACTGAACTAAGTGAGTATGAAAAAATAAAAATTCAAAATAGTAAATATGGTCAAAAAATTAATAAAACTGTTTGATGATCAACTATAATGATTATTTTTACAAACTTTTTTGGTTGAATTTTACCGGGTATAATAACTTTAACAATTATGTTTTTGTATAAAGACACAATGTCTGTTGCAAATATATCATCATTAATAATTTCATTTATTTCATTTATTTCAATTTTAACTGGTGCAATATTTTTATTGCCTATAATTTTAAGAGCTTTATCAAGAACTATGAACTGTAATACAAGATTGGTTTATATTTATTCACATAAATCACTTTTACAGTATGTTGATAATCCAAAAAAAATTAATACAATTGAATCAATTGAATTAAAAAACTTAGAATTTATTTATCCTGAAGCACCTGGAAAATTAATTATGCCAGAAATAAATTTTAAATTTGAAAAAGGAAAAAGTTATGCATTTGTTGGTGAAACTGGTAGTGGAAAATCAACAATTGCCAAATTATTATTAAGATTTTATGATCCTTCAAAAGGAAGTGTTTTGATAAATGGAATTGATTTAAAAGAAATTGATTTACCTTCTTATCTAAGTCATGTCGGTTATGTTGAACAAGAACCTCAAATACTATTTGGTACTGTTTTAGATAACATTAGATATGGTAATTTTGATGCAACTGATGAAGAAGTAATAGCAGCTGCTAAAAAAGCACAATTACATAACTTTATACTAGGACTTTCAGAAAAATATGACACAATTTTAGGAGAACGTGGATTTATTTTATCTGGAGGACAAAAACAAAGACTTGTTATAGCAAGAATGTTTTTAAAAAATCCTGAGTTACTAATTTTAGATGAAGCAACAAGTGCTTTAGATAATATTGTTGAAAAAGAAGTTCAATCGCAATTAGATAAATTAATTGTTGGTAGAACTACAATAGTGATTGCTCACAGATTAAGTACAATAAAAAATTGTGATCAAATAATTGTTTTAGGAAAAGATGCCGGTGGAATTATTGAAGTTGGTACTTTTGATGAATTAAAAAATTCAACTGGTCATTTTGGAAAATTATATAAAGCAGGATTAATGAGTTAGGAGGGGAAAATATGAAATATGAACAAGGTGCAAAAAGTAAAATCATGGATAAAATCCAATCTGAAAAAAGTCAAATTGGATATTTAAAAATGCTTTTTAGATATTTTAAAAGACATCCTTTTTTTGGGGTTTGAATATTTTCTTTAGCTATTATAACAAGTGGTATTGCTGTTAGTTTACCTTTAGTAATGCAAGAAATGATAACTTGTTTACAAGGTATTGATGATAAAATAACTTCAAGTTTTTTAGGTTTTCAATTTGGTTGGGAACAATGAATGTATTTGCAAATTGGAATGTATGTTGTTTTAGCATTTACTGTATTTAATTTGTATCTTGCTGTTGGAAAATTAGGAAAACGTGTAGAAGTTCATTTAAGAAATCAAACTGTAAAATCATTACTTTTACAAGATATTTCTTATTACACCGATCAAAAAATCGGAGAAATTTTAACAAGAATCGCACAAGATACTCAAATTATTGGAGATCAAACTCAATTAATTCCAACACTGGGTTTAATGGCTATTTTTAACTTTTTAGGGTCTGCTATTGTATTAACTCATATTGATTTAAGATTAGGTTTAATATCATTTGCATTTGTGTTGTTGGGAGTTTCTTCAATCTTTTTATTTATGTCAAGAGTACAAAAAAAGATGATGCAATTAAGAACTGTTATTACTTATGTTAATGGAGATATTACAGATCGTGTTGCAACTATGCGTTTAATTAAAGCTAGTGGTACAGAAGAATACGAAAAACAACGTTATTCAGATATTCATAATGAATTTTATGATGTTGTAAAAATGTTTTTTAGAAGATTTAGTTCAATATTAACTTCTGCTTTTGTTGCAGTAATGTCTGTACAACTTGTTATATTTACTTGCGCATATGTTTTTTATTCAGATGATACAAATCGATTAATTGTTGTTGCTACATCATTTGCAGCAGGTTTAGGGACAATGGTAAGTCCAATATATCAAGTTTTAAGAATTTCGTTTGGTTATTTATTAGCAAATCAATGTACAAAAAGAGTACAACTAGTAATAACTTCAAAACCGAGATTTGATCAACATTATTATGAAGGAACTGGAATAAATCTAGAACATATTGATGGAGATATAATTTTTGAAGGAGTTAAATTTGCTTATCCTGAAAAATTAGAACAAATTATTTTACCTAAATTTGACTTTAAATTTGAAAAAGGAAAAAGCTATGCATTTGTTGGAGAAACTGGTAGTGGAAAGTCAACAATATCTAGATTACTGTTAAGATTTTATGATCCAACAGAAGGTAGAATTCTAATTAATGGGAATGTTAATTTAAAAGACATAAGACTTAAATCATATTTAAATAGAGTTGGTTATGTTGAGCAAGAACCTCAAATTATGTTTGGAACAGCTAAAGAAAATATTAAATATACAAATCCAGAAGCAAGTGACGAAGAAGTAATAGAAGCTGCTAAAAAAGCTAATCTTCATGATTTAATTATGACTTGACCATTAGGGTATGACACTATCTTAGGAGAGCGTGGATTTATGCTATCTGGAGGACAAAAACAAAGACTTGTTATTGCAAGAATGTTTTTAAAAAATCCTGAGTTACTAATTTTAGATGAAGCTACAAGTGCTTTAGATAACGTTATTGAAAAAGAAATACAAGTTGAACTTGAAAAATTAATGGTTGGAAGAACAAGTGTTTCAATTGCTCACAGATTAAGTACAATAAAAAATTGTGATCAAATTATTGTTTTAGCACCTGGTCAAGGTGTTGTTCAAATGGGAACTTATGAAGAACTTAAAAAAATCCCAGGTCATTTTAAAAACTTATATGATGCAGGATTAATGAAAGTAGATAAAAAAACAGTTGCTTTATAAAAAATTACATAAATTTTTATGTAATTTTTTATTTAGTTTAATATGATATTATCTAATAAATATTAATATTTTAATTATTAAAAGAAGAAAAAATGCTTTCAATTCTTGTTTTACTTGACTCATATTCTAATTTAATTTTATTAACATTAATGATTACAATTTTTATTTTTTTAATTTCTATGTACAAGATTACTATAAAAGTTTATATAAAAGGAAACTTTACTTTATTAAAAAGTCATTTTAATAATTTATTAAACTTAGATTACTTTAATTTAATCGATAAACTTAGTATAAAAAAATATGCGTTTGTAAATGGTCTTATTACTTTAATAGCAATTTTGTTAGAATCGATTTTATTTATTTTAAAAACATTTGTAATTGAAGTTTCAAGTTATAAAATGCTATTTATAATTGTTTATATAATAAGTGTTTCTTTTTTAATGCTAATATATTTTGTTTTTATAATGTATTTTTTAGCTAAAGTTAATAAAGATTACCAATTTAGTGAACAAGAATCAGAGATATACTTTAAAGATTTATTTTTAAAATATAGCAATAAAAATTATATAAATTTAAAAATAAATACTTCATTAAACTTGTATGATCCAAATAAATTTTTAAATATTATTCAAAAAAAATTTCAAATTAAAATTAAAAAAAGTAAAAATTACAAGCAATTATTAAGTATTTTTAAAAATTATTTATATGTTAATTCTATGAATCTATCAAGAATCAATTTTAGTCTTTCTAATACTTTAATAATAGTTGGTGAAAATAAAGCAGATTTTGAAGATTATAAAGTTGCATTAATTTCTAACTTTTTGTTTTATGTAAAAAAATATAATTAATATTTTTAGTATAATTTTTTATTGAATGTAAAGTTAATTGTTTTTTTAGAAAAAAATAATAATGTTATAATAATTTAGACAAAAAAGGAGTATTTATATGGGATTTGGAGATTTTTTATCAGGACGTGTTAAAAAAAGTATAGAAAAAAATTTAAAAAAAACAACTTTAAACGAAGAAAACATCAAAGAAGTATTAAGAGAAATTAGACTAGCTTTACTTGAAGCTGACGTAAATATTGAAGTTGTTAAGAAATTTATAAGTAGAGTAGAAAAAAAAGCAGTTGGAGAGTATATTCAACAAGGTGTAAGAGCAGACCAACAAATGGTAAAACTTGTTCATGAAGAACTTGTTGAAATTTTAGGTAAAGTAAACTCTCCTTTAGAAATTAATAAAAAACCATCAATTATAATGATGGCTGGTTTACAAGGTGCTGGTAAAACAACAACAGTTGGTAAGTTAGCTTATTTATTACAAAAAAAATATAAGAAAAAAGTTTTAATGGTTGGATTAGATATTTACAGACCAGGTGCTATTGATCAATTAGTAGAACTGGGATCAAAAAATGATTTAAATACTTTTGAAAAAGGTAAACAAGATCCAGTTAAAACTGCAAAACTAGCAGTTGATTTTGCTCAAGAAAAAGGTTATGACGTTATAATATTAGATACAGCTGGACGTTTACAAATTGATCAACAATTAATGAAAGAATTAAAAGAAATTAGAAAAGCAGTTTCTCCTCAAGAAATATTATTAACTGTTGATGGTATGACAGGTCAAGATATTATTAATGTAAGTCAAGAATTCAACTCACAACTAAAACTTAGTGGGGTTATTGTTACTAAATTAGATGGTGACGCAAGAGGGGGAGCTACCCTATCAATAACTGATATTACAAAATTACCAATTAAATTTATTGGAGAAGGTGAAGGGATTTCTGCTCTTGCAGAATTTCACCCTAAACGTATGGCAGATCGTATTCTTGGAATGGGTGATGTTGAAACATTGTTTGAAAAAGCAGTAGATGTTGTTGACCAAAGAACAATGGAAAAAACAATGAAAAGAATGTTTGCTGGTCAATTTGATTTAGAAGATTTAAGAAACCAACTTGAACAATTATCAAAGATGGGTAGTTTGGGTGGTCTTATGAAAATGATGCCAGGAATGAATGGTAAAATTTCTGATCAACAACTTGAACAAGCTCAAAAACGCTTATTTGTTGCAAATGTTTTAATGAGTTCGATGACTATTAAAGAAAGAAGAGACCCAAAAGTATTAAAAGCACCAAATCGTAAAAAAAGAATTTTAAAAGGTTCAGGTAGAACTGAAAAAGAATATAATGAACTATTAAATCAATTTGATAAAGGTAAAAAACAAGTTTTGGAAATGGCAAAGCAACTTAAGTCTGGAAGAATGCCTAACATGGGAGGATTTAGACTTTAATTAAAGTTTAATTTAAAAGATATGAAAAAATTAATTGTTATAACAGGTGCTTCATCTGGAATCGGAAAAGAACTAGCGATAAAATTTGCTAATGAAGGATTTCCTTTGTTGTTACTTGCAAGAAGAGTAAAACTTATTGAAGAATTAAATTTAAAAAATGCAATTTGTAAATCTGTTGATGTGAGAAATTATGAAGATTTTAAAAACGCTATTAATGAAGCGCAAAATATTTATGGCAAAGTAGATTGTTTGATTAATAATGCAGGTATTATGCCTCTAGATAAAATTTTTAATCTAAGTTTAGATACACAATATGATATGGTTGATATAAATATCAAAGGTGTATTAAATGGAATGAATGTTGTTATTAATGATATGAAAGATGCAAATGCTGGAACCATTATTAATGTAAGTAGTGTTGCCGGAAGATGAACTAGTGAAAACAGAGTGGTGTATAACGGTACAAAATTTGGAGTTCATGCAATAAGTGAATCTGCCAGAAAAGAACTTGCTCCATACAACGTAAGAATATTAACTATTGCACCAGCATTAGTAGATACTGATTTAATTTCAACTACAACAAACGAAGAAGTATTAAATAACTACCATAATTTCAAAAAAAACTTAAAAGGAGGATTAAGTGCAAAACAGGTTGCTGAAGTAATCTATTATGCATATTCTTTACCTCAAAATGTTTCTTTAAAAGAAATAGTATTATCTGATACTAAACAAGTTGTATAAAAAAGCTAGATATAAATTTATATCTAGCTTTTTATATTATTTTATTTTCTTTTTTAACTCTAAAACATTTTGCTTATTTTTTTTAGTTTCAACATCCTGAGCTTTTTTAAATGCTTCATCTTCTTGCTTAATAGCTAATATTTTTCTATTAGCTTCTTCAATTGATTTTTGAGTTAGTTCAAGTTCAAGTCTTCTTTTTTCTGCAGCCTTAATCTTACTTCATATTCCTAATTTCATTGCATCGCTCATTAATAAAATAACAACAATTGCAACATGGAATAAATCTTCTATTACCCTTGAAGTATGTCTTTTTTCTTTATCACTTAAATCTGAAGGTTTATAGCTTTCTAGCAAACTAACTTCTTTAAAGTAATTTGTTGCAAAATCAACACCAAACTTTTGAAATACAATTGCTTCACCAGCGCGTAAAAATAATGCTAAACTGTGAAATAGTCTTAATCTAGTTTCAACATCCTGAGGTGTTGCTGCTCTAAACTGACTAATGATATTATTTAATCTATCATCATGATATTGTTCTTCAATTTCTTCTATAATTACTCTTGATCCTCTACTTACAAGTTTAAGAACAGTTTTTTTATCAGCTAAATCAGCTTCAATAAATTTGTAATTCATTGCACTAATGTATTTTTTGATACGTAAAGGTAATATATACATATCATATGCAATATATTCTGAATATCTTCATTTTCTTGCAACTATTTGTGTAACTATGTTATAAACAATTTCTAAAATTGTTAAGTTTAATACTCTTTCACTTATTTTAAATTCTAATTTATTTAATCTTAATAATTGAAAATACTCATACCCATAATATTCCATACTAATCATATTAAAGTAAGTTTGAATTGATGAGTTATTCATAATTGCAGAGTATGAAAATTGAATATCTGGTACTAATGCGTCAATAATATTTTCAAACTGTGGTCTAAAGTCAAGAACAGATTGAAATTGTTTTTTTTCAGCCATGTTATTAATCCTCCAAAATCTTATTTAAAATTATTTTACCATAATTTTAAGGTTTTTATATCCTAAAATAGTATATGATTAACATAGAAAAAAAGGTTTAAAAAAATGAAATTAATAATATTTTATTTTAATAAAATAACAAAAGAATATAAAGAAATTTTTGAATATTATTTTAAAAAACTGATAAAAAATATAAATATCAATATTATTGAATTAGAAGAATATTCAAAAGCTGATTTTGTGTCAAATCAATTAAAAAACGAGGAATTGATAAATAAAAAAATTAAAGATTTTAAAGATTTTGAACTATTTTTACTAGATATTAATTCTAAACAGTACACATCAATAGAATTTGCAAAAATTATTGAAAATAATAAAAATTTTAAAAGCGCAAAAATTGGTTTTATAATTGGTCCAAGTGATGGTTTTAGTAATGAGTTTAAAAAAAACTTTAATAAAAAAATAAGTTTTGGAAATTTAACACTTCCACACCAATTGGTAAGAATTATATTATTAGAACAAATTTATCGAGCTTTTAAAATAATTAACAATGAGCCTTATCATAAGTAACTTATTAATAGTTTTAAAAATTTTATGTAATTTAAAAAAATATAGTTAAAATATGTTTAGTGAGGTGCAATATAATGGAAAAAGCACATTTTAATTGATTTCCAGGTCATATGAATAAATCAATTAAAGAAATTGAAGAAAAAATTAAAATTGTAGATTTAGTAATAGAAATAGTAGATGCAAGAGCACCATTTTCAACTCAAAACCCATTACTTAGAAAAGTTTTATCAAAAAGGCCAAGATTGATTTTACTATCAAAGTGTGATTTAGCAGATGATTCTGTAACAGAATCATGGATAAATTATTTTAAACAAAATGGTGATCAAACTTATACAATTAAAAATAAACAACAAAACATTTATAATGATGTTTTAAAATTAATTAATTTAATGACTAAAGAAAAACAATTAAGAGATATAAGTAAAGGAATTGAAAAACCACAACTTAATGTTTTAGTTGTAGGAATTCCAAATGTAGGAAAATCAACAACTATTGCAAGATTATCTAAAGGCAAACAATTAAAAATAGGTAATAAGCCTGGAGTTACAAGAGGTATGCAAAGAATAATAATGTCTGAAAATATAACTCTAATAGATACACCTGGAATTTTGCCTGCTAAATTTGAAAATGAAACAATTGCTTGTAATTGTGCAGCTACTAACTCAATTAAAATTGAAGTTGTTCCAAAAGAAAGATTTGCAACTAAATTAATGCGCTATATTTACAATAGTTATCCATCATTAATTGAAAATAAATATAAAATTACAAAAAATGTTTTAAGACCAATAAATTATGATGATACTTTTAAAATATTTGAAGAAATCGCAAAAAGAAATAAATATATCATTCTTGATGATGTAGCAGATGTAGAAAGAGCTATTGCATTATTTATTAATGATTTAATAAATAATAATTTTGGAAAAATCTCATTTGAAAAACCAATTGAAATTGATAAAACAAGTCATTCATCAATGGATGAAATTGATCTTGAAGAAACAATAGAAAGTGATTTAACAGTTGAATGATAGATGACAATATTCGTTATGAATTTGATAAAAATATCAAACTTCAATATAATGCTGAATTAATTTCTGGAAGTGATGAAGTTGGTAGAGGAGCTATGGCAGGTCCAATAGTTGTTGCAAGTGTTATTTTAAAAAATAATTATTTTAATCCTTTAATAAAAGATTCAAAATTAATAATAGAAAAACAAAGAGAAATTCTTTATGAAGAAATTATAAAAAATTCAGTTTGTTATTCAATTAAAGTGTATGATTCAAAAATTGTTGATAAATTAAATCCTAAACAAACTAGTGTTTTAGGGATGCGAGAATCAATACAAGACTTAAAAATAAAACCACAACTATGTTTAGTTGATGGAGAAAATATTAATTTAAAAGATTATCAAGTATTAAAAATTATTAAAGGAGATTATTTAAGCCAAACAATTGGTGCTGCAAGTATTCTTGCAAAAGTATTTAGAGATAATTTAATGAAAGAGTATGACAAAATATATCAAGGATATAACTTTTTTAAACATAAAGGTTATTGTACAAAAGAGCATATACAAAAAGTAAAAGAACTAGGAATATTAGATATTCATAGATTAAGTTATAAACCAGTTGCTGAAATCAAGGAGACTCAAAATGAATTTTGACAAGACAAATAATACATATTTAAAATGAATTAATAACAATAATTTAGATGAAGAAATAAAGAATTTATTAAGTATTGCTAGTGATGAAGAGTTAAACGCAGCATTTAATTTAAAATTAGAATTTGGAACAGCTGGTATAAGAGGAATTCTTGGTGCAGGACCTGGAAGATTTAACATTTATACAATTAAACAAGTTACAATTAGTTATGCAAAATTACTAATTTCAAAATATCCAAATGAGTTAAATAGGGGAGTTGTCATTGGTCATGACAACCGCCATAATTCTGCAAAGTTTGCTAATATTGCAGCAGAAATTCTTACAAGTTTTGGTATTAAAGCATATTTATTTGAAGAAAATAAAATGAAACCAACCCCAGTTGTTTCTTTTGCAACAAAAGATTTAAATGCAATCGGAGGTATTATAATTACTGCAAGTCATAATCCAGCTGCATATAATGGTTATAAAATTTATGATGAAAACGGTTGCCAATTAATTGATAGCGAAACTGAAATAATTGCTAAATATATGGATGCAATTGAGGATGTATTAGATTGAACTTATAAAGTAGATTTAAGTTTATTAAAAACCGTAGATCAAAAAGTTATTAATAATTACAATAAAATGATTGAAAATCTTCAATTTTATAAAAATGAAAATAGAGATAATTTCAAAATTATTTTTTCTGCAGTTAATGGGACTGGAACAGAATTTACACCACCCTTATTAAAATCTTTTGGTTATGAAATTATTGAAGTAGAAGAACACTCTTTTGAAGATGAAACTTTTAAAAATGTTGGTAACCCAAACCCAGAATTTGAACCTGCTTGAAAAATTCCATTAGAATATGGACAAAAAAATAAAGATGCATCAATAATAATATTACAAGATCCTGATGCTGATCGAATCGGTTGTGCAATAAATCATAATGGAGAATGAATTAGATTGGATGGTAATCAAACTGGTCCAATTTTAATTGAATGAAAACTTAGTCAGATGCAAAAACATAACTTATTACCAGAAAATCCTGCAATGTATTCAAGTTTTGTAACTAGTGATTTAGGAGATAGAATTGCTATAGAAACTTATGGTGTAAAAGTTATTAAAACATTAACTGGATTTAAATGAATGGGATCAGAAATTTTAAAAGAACCAAAAAGAGGATTAAACTTTGTTTTTGCTTATGAAGAAAGTTATGGATATGTTATTGATTCTTCAACAAGAGATAAAGACGGTATTCAAGCAGCAACAATGCTTGTAGAAGCTGCGTGATATTATAAAAAACAAGGAAAAACTTTAATTGATGTTTTAAACGAAATTTATGATAAATATGGTTATTATTACACTTATACCGAAAACTTAAACTTTAAACCTGAAGAAATTAAATCTAAAATTGATCCAATTATGAAAAAATTAAGAAGAGAAAATTTTAATATTATTGGAGATTTAGAATTAAATTATGTAGAAGACTATATCGGTGGCTTATTTAATATGCCAGGACAAAATTTATTAAAATTTTACTTTAATGATGGTAGTTGAATTGCTATTAGACCAAGCGGCACAGAACCTAAAATAAAAATTTATTATGTTGTTGTTGATAAAACAAAGAACTTAGCTGAACAAAAATGTAATATGCTTATAAAAAATTTAAACGAGATACTTGAAATTAATTAAAATTTTTAATTAATTTTTTTATTTTTTGTATTTTTTTCTTTTATTTAAACGATTTATTAATTGGGAGGAAATTATAAATGAATAATGTTACAGTAATTGGACAAATAGAAGAATTACCACAAGTTATTTACAACTCTAAAAGTGGTGATAAAAAATTATATAAGTTTGTATTAAAAGTTCCTAGAGGATATAAAACAAAAGATGGAAAAGAGCAACAAGACTTTATTAATGTAAAAGTTTGAGGAAATATTTTAGGTGATGAATATGAGTATTTTGATCAATCATTAGTTGGAGTCGAAGGAAAATTAGTATCATATGGATTAAGTGATGCTACAAGTTATGGGAATGAACTTGTTGCAAGTAAAATAATGCAACTAAATTAGGTTTAAATGGAAAAAGTATTACTATACTTTAGTTTAAAATATAATGGTAACTGAGATAAAATTTATAGTGCTTTAGAAAATAAAGAAAAAATTTTACATAGTCAACTTGAAGATATTGAAAACAATATTGACTGTGACTTTATAACAATTTTGAATCCTTTATATCCAAGTTATTTAAAAACAACTCATAAACCACCTTTTGTAATTTTTTACAAAGGTAACATTGAGCTAATCACTAAATATAACAAAAATATCTCTGTAATTGGAGGTAAAGAGTTTAGTGACCAAGGTTTAAAAAACACTTATAAAATTATTAAGGAATTAAATGAAGAAAAAAGAATTATTGTTACATATCAAAATGCTGGAATTAATGATGCAATTATTGATTTATGTAAAGAAGAAAACTACGAAAGTATAGTAGTTCTTTCTAATTCTATGAAAAGTTATTTAGATTTAACTAAAAATTCTTCTCCTACAAATAATAAATTATACATAAGTGAAAATTATAATAGTTGTGAAATTGATAAAATTTTATATAGCGAGTATGTTAATCGATTAATTTGTGGTCTTTCTAAGGGATTGTTATTTACTCAATACAGTTTTTCTGATTCTTATTTTTCTTTAGTTAATTATGCAATAAACGAAGGAAAAGAAATTTTTGCAATGCCATCAAATGATAAAAAATTAAATGAAACTAATAAGTTGATTAAAATGGGTGCAAAATTTACAGAAAATGCAAAAGATATAGTAAATGAAATATAAAGTGCTATAATAAAAGTGTGATATTTATATCACACTTGTAAAAGGTTTATACCTAACAATTTTTTAACTAATCATTTTATTCCCGACACATGAATGATGAGTATAAAATAGATGCAAATATGCATCTATTTTTTTTATTTAATTAAATATTAGTTTTATTTAAATATATAATTTATTTAATCAAAAAGTAAGGAAGGAATAAATTATGGCTAAAAATAAAGCTATAAAAGACTCTTCAAATAATATTAATTTGATAAGTTCAAAAGACATTAAAAATAATGATAATAAAAACTTTAAAATTAAGAAAAAAGGAGGAGCTTTTACTAAAACTGTTTTTTATTATATGAAAAAAAACAAATTAATTACTTTCTTTATGTTTTTAATTTGTATAGTTTCTTCAGTTACAACAGTGCTTGGACCTAAAATAATACAAAATATAATGACTAATTTACTAGCTCCAACTGATGGTTTAGAGCATTTTTTAGCTGGCGCAAAAACTCCTGAAGCTATTAACGAACTTTTAAAAGGTAAAGTGTTTATTTTAGGAAATCATGGAGATATTTTGAACGAAAATTATGTAAGTGATTCAAAGAATTATTACACATTATTTATGGGGTTGCATTTTAGTTGAATGCAATGAATATATTTACAAATAAGTTTATTTTTTATTTTGGGTGTATGTGCATTTTTTTCTAGTTTTTTAGGTGGTACTTTAGGTAAAAAAATCGAAATAGATTTAAGAAATAAAGCATTAGAAAATTTAGTTAAACAAGATATGAGTTATTATAGTGATAAAAAAATTGGAGAGCTACTTACAAAAATAGTTTCAGATACACAAATAATAGGAGAGCAAACTTCAACAGTGCCAGTAACAATAATTTCTACATTAGTTACATTTTTTGGATCACTTGGTGTTTTATTGACAATAGATTCTACATTAACTTTAATAGTGTTTGTTCTAATGCTTATTTTATTAATTATTATTGAATCATCATTTGGTGTTATAAAAAATTATTCTTCAAAAGTTAGAAAAACTTTAACAACAATAAATGGTGATGTAACAGATAGAATTGCAACAGTTAGACTGATTAAATCTAGTGGAACTGAATCATTTGAAAATAAAAGATTTGGTGAAGTTCATGTTGATTATTATAAAAAATCAGTAATTTTAATTACAATTCAATCAATATTATCAACAATAATGATTGCTGGAATTAGTTCCGTTCAAATTATCGTTATAATATCTGCATCAATTTTATATAAAGATGATGCTCAATACCTTACTGTGACACTTTCTACTTTTATTGTTGGTCTTGGGTCAATGGTTGGACCATTAATGACTTTATCTAGAATCATGAACGGAATTATTCAAGCTTCCACATGCTGTTCAAGAATTTCAGAAATAATATCTTCAAAACCATTAATTGATAGTCATTACGATAGTAGCGAAGGAGTTGTTATTGAAGAAATTAAAGGAAGTATAGTATTTCAAGATGTAGAGTTTGCTTATCCTGAAAAACCAAATAAAGTTATTTTGCCTAAATTTAGTTTCACATTTGAACAAGGAAAAAGCTATGCATTTGTTGGTGAAACTGGTGCTGGAAAGTCTACAATTTCTAAATTATTATTAAGATTTTATGATCCTTCTAAAGGAGATATTTTTATAAATAATAATATAAATTTAAAAGATATTCATCTTTCAAGTTATTTGGATAAAGTTGGTTATGTTGAACAAGAACCTCAAGTTTTATATGGAGATGTTTTTGACAATATAAGATATGGTAATTTTGAAGCATCCGATCAAGAAGTTATTAACGCTGCAAAAAAAGCAAATTTACATAACTTAGTTTTAACTTGACCTGAAGGTTATAAAACAATTCTTGGCGAACGTGGTTTTATGTTGTCTGGAGGTCAAAAACAAAGATTAGTTATAGCAAGAATGTTTTTAAAAAATCCGCAAATTTTAATTTTAGATGAAGCAACAAGTGCGTTAGATAATATTGTTGAAAAAGAAATTCAATTAGAATTAGAAAAATTAATGAAGGGAAGAACAACAGTTTCAATAGCACATAGATTAAGCACAATCCAAAATTGTGATCAAATAATAGTTTTAGGAAGAGATAAAGGAATTGTTCAAATTGGAAGTTATCAAGATTTAAAAACAGAACAAGGACATTTTAAAAGATTGTACGAAGCTGGATTAATGGATTAAATATAAATTCAAGAAAAGATTTATAAATTGGTATAATTAAGTAATGAAAAAAATAGTTAACGTTATTGGCGCTGGTTTAGCAGGTTGTGAAGCTGCTTATCAATTAGCCAAAAGAAATATAATTGTAAATTTATTTGAGAAAAAAACAATTAAAAAAAATGAAATCCAAAAGTTAGATTTTTTTGCTGAACTTGTTTGTTCTAATACTTTAAGATCAACGGATTTAAAAAATGCTGTTGGAACTTTAAAAGAAGAAATGCAATTACTTGATTCATTAATAATTAGAGCTGCAAAATACGCAAGTATTCCAGCTGGACAAAGTCTTGCAGTTGATAGAGAGATTTTTTCAAAGTTCATAACAGAAGAAATGCAAAACAATAAAAACATAAATGTTTTTAATAAAGAAGTTGAAAAAATTGATTGTAATGTACCTATAATAATTGCAACAGGTCCTTTAACTAGTAAAAAACTACAAGAAGAAATAATAAATTTAATTGGAAAAGATTATTTTTATTTTTATGATGCAGTAGCGCCAATTGTAAAAAAAGAATCAATAAATATGGACATAGCTTTTAAAAAAAATCGATATGAAAAAGGTGAAACACAAGATTATATTAATTGTCCAATGAATTATGAACAATATAAAAATTTTTATAATGAGCTTATAAATGCAAGTATTACAACAACTCACTTAGAAGATGAAAAAGATTTAAAAGTATTTGAAGGATGTATGCCAATTGAAGTAATGGCAAAAAGAGGATTTGAAACACTAACCTTTGGACCCTTAAAACCAGCAGGTTTAAGAAATATAGATGGATCAAATAATTATGCAGTTGTTCAACTTAGACAAGATAATGCAGCAGATGATTTATATAATTTGGTAGGTTTTCAAACTAATTTAACATGAAGTGAACAAAAAAGAGTGTTTAGATTAATTCCAGGTCTAGAAAAAGCAGAATTTATAAGATATGGGGTAATGCATTTAAATAATTTTATAAATTCTCCAGAATTATTAAATGAGTATAACCAACTAAAAACAAATAAAAACATTTTTTTCGCTGGACAAATTACTGGTGTTGAAGGTTATGTAGAATCAACTTGTAGTGGAATAATTGCTGCTATAAATATGGCTAGAATGTTAAGCGATAAAAACATGGTTAAATTCCCACTTGAAACTGTAATGGGTAGTTTACAAAATTATATTATTTCTACAAGTTCAAAAGATTTTCAGCCAATGAAAGCGAATTGAAGCGTTGTTAAACCAATAGTTTTAGAAAAAAAGATAAAAAAAGAGGAAAAAAAATCTCTTTATTCACAAATTTCTTTAAATGCAATTAAAAAATTTATTGAAATAAATGATTTGTAAAAATTATTAATTTGACATAAAAATGTTGATAATTAACAACAAAAGGACTAAAATTTAAAAGTTGTAAAGAGGTATAAGATGAAATTATATGAAAAAGAAAGTCTTTTTTGATTTGGATTACATAAAATCGCAAAAGATGATCCTGAACTAAAATATCACATCACAACTCAAAAAGAACTAATCAATGATTTATATCCATTAGCATATTTTGGTGTAATTCAATACACATTATATAGAGGCATTTCTATATCAGAAGTTCCTTTAGAAGAAACAAATGAATATGTTAAATACATCATTGATAATATTGATGAAATTTATAAAATTAAATACCGTTTTGTAAAAGAAAAACCTAAAAAAATAAATTTTAATGATAAAGAAATTTGTTCTCTTTGTGAAGAGATAATTGGAAGACTATTTATTCCATTTATGAATGAGTATGCATTTAAAAAAGTAAGTAATGCCATTAATATGAATGGTGCTTACATTAGAGAATCTTTGCTTTGCTATGAGTATGATATAAATCATAAATCAGATGATGGAAAAGTTAAAACTAGTGTTTTATATCCTTTCTTATTCACTTTAAATTTAATAAAAATTTTTGATAAAAAAGGATTGTATAACAGAATATTAAAAACATATCGAAAAGATGAATTGATAAGAAAATATAAGGCTGGTAGGGATTGAAAACAAAAAGAAGTTGAATATCTTCAAGAAAGTTATGAATTATTAAATAATGATGAGGAATGAAGTTTATTTTTAAGTAATTTTTCAAGTTCTAAATGAGATATTTTTGATATGAATGAACGATTTAAAGCTTTATTTCAATTAACAAAAATAACAACAATTTTAATGAAAGATGAAATAACTGCTGTTACTATGCTTTCTGATGGCGAAGAAGTTTTTGAGATGTTAAAAAACTACTTACCAATGTATATTGATTATGATCGCTATATTGACGAAGAAGGAAAAAACATTAGTGATCTAAAAGAAAAAGATGTTTTAATATTTTCTCCGTTTACTCAAAGAAATGTTAACTTACACCTTTTATTCCCTTATATTGAATCAAAAAATGAAAGACATATAGAATGTGACTTTAATAAACTTAGAGCAATTGTATTTATTTTTTTAAAGTCTTATTCAAAAGTTAGAACACTTTTACTTACTCATGAATATTTACCTAAAATAATTGATATTTTAATTGAAGGTAAGAAAAAAATATTTTGTGATATTTTATCAATTTTTGAAGAAGTTAAAGATCATAAATATAAAAGATTAATTGACTTTGAAAACTTCACAGAAGATTTATTCTTTTTAACAGAAGAACAAATTAGTAATGCTTTAAATAAAGAATGTTATTCTTTAAAAGAATTTATGCAAATTCCTGCATTTATTAAAATGGGAAAAATTGTGACTTTTAATTTGGCTTTAAAAAATTATACTGCAAGAACTTTTGATTATAACTTGTTTGAATTATTAAAATACCTATTAATAGTATTTGGTCCTCATCCATTAGATCACACTATTCAAACTAAAGAAAATATTGAAAATTTTTATAAAAAGTTTGAAAATTTTGTTAGACTTTATGAGGAAGCGAAAAACAATTCTGATATATTAGAAATAACTAATGAATTACAAACAGCTTTAGAATTACCACTTAAATTATTAAATTGAAAAAAAGACTAAATTTAAATAAATATTTCATATAACTAATTTATTTTTTGTCTTAATTTGCCCACGTAGCTCAGTAGGATAGAGCATGCGCCTTCTAAGCGTAGGGTCAGAAGTTCGAATCTTCTCGTGGGCGCCATTTATAAACAACAAACAACAACCTTATGGTTGTTTTTTATTATATATAATAAAAAATTATTATAATTTGACCTTTTAGTTTCAATAATAAAACATAATTGTTGTAGGAAAAAAATAAATCATAATATTTAATAAATTAAAAAACAAAAAAAACATAAAATAACTAGTAAATATATCTCATATTTGCTATTATATTTTTGTCTTAATTTGCCCACGTAGCTCAGTAGGATAGAGCATGCGCCTTCTAAGCGTAGGGTCAGAAGTTCGAATCTTCTCGTGGGCGCCATGAATGAATTTTAACAACCTTATGGTTGTTTTTTTATTAAAATTTTTATGTTATTATAAAATTAAAAAAACTTTAAAAATGTTAGGGAGAAATAATGCTAGCTTTATGAAATGATAATGGTGTTACAGAAGAAGGCAAAAAAATTATATTAATTTTTACAATTTGCTTGGTTTATACTTGTGGAATTATTGGTCACGGTTTATTTGTAATTTTATTTTCAAAAAACAGTGATAGAGATAATAAAAAAATTAGCAAAATTTTATTATGAATAACCTCAATATTGTTTATCCCAGGTTTAATTATTATGACTTTAATAGTATTAATTTTTTTAGATAGAAGTTATAAATGTTTACTAGCTTGATTTCCAGTTAAAAATAACCCATTTATAATTGAAGTAAATAATTATAAAAGTAAAAATATAAATATTAATAAAAAACAATAATTTATTAACTTTATTAACTTATTTTAAAAAAGTTTTTATCTATATAAGTATTAATTAAGTTGTTAAGTAAATTTACTTGACAAACTTTTAAATTACTATAATATTAATAATGTCGTAAATATAGAATTTAAAGGAGGAAAAAATGGTAAAAATAAGGTTAAAAAGAGCTGGTAAAAAAAGAGCTGCATTTTATAGAATAGTTGCAGCAGATGCTCGTGTAAAACGAGACGGTGCTTATATAGAACTTGTAGGAACTTATGACCCAATTAATGGAGAAGTAAACTTAAAAAAAGAAGTTGCTTTAAAATGATTACAACAAGGAGCACAACCAACTGACACTGTTAGAAATATTTTATCTAAAGAAGGTGTTATGAAAGACTTACATGATGCTAAATTAGAAATATCTAAAGCTAAACCAAAAAAAGCAAAAACAACTAAAAAACCAACAGCAGCTAAAACAAAAACAACTAAAAAACCAGCTGCTACAAAAGAAGCGGAATAATGTTTGACACTTTATACGAAATAATCAATGAGTATTTAGAATTTGCTTTACCTAGTGACTCAACTTATATTTTTAAAAAACAAATTGAAACTAATGAAGAATATAAATATATTTTATTGATTGATGAAAATCTTAGTATGACAAAATTATTTAAAAAAAATACCTTTTTAAATAATTTAATAACAGCTTTAAATCTAGAATTTTCTAAATATGAAAAAAAAGTTTCAATTGATTTAGAGGTATATGATGAATTTTTATAATCAATTAACTAAAATAGGACAAATTAAAGCGACTCACGGTATAAAAGGGGAGCTAAAAATATGAATTGATTCACAACTGGAATTATTAGAAGATCTTAAAAACTATCAAATTTTTTTAGAAGATCATCAAAAAAATATTGATGTTTATAATGTTGAAAAGTTTTATAATTTAAACAATAAATTAATTATAAAACTAAAAGATATTGATAATATCGATTCTGCTAAAAAATTTATTAATCAAAATATTTTGGTTAAAAAAGAAGATAACATTATTGGAATTGTAAAAACTTTGATAAATTATTCTTTGTTATTTGAGAATAATATCATTGGTAAAGTTATTGAAGAAATGAATAATGGCGCTCATGAATTAATTAAAGTAAAAACAACTCAAGGTATTGAGTTTTGAATTCCATATGTTGGTGAATATATTTTAGAAGTTGATGAAAATAAAAAAATTATTAGTGCTATAAATATTGAGAGACTTATGTAATGAAATATTCAATCATTACTTTATTTCCAAATCTAATAAACAGTTATGTAAATGAATCAATCATTAAAAGAGCAATTCAAAAAGAAAGAATTGAAATTGAAATAATTGATTTAAGAGATCATACCAATTATTCGCATAATCAAGTTGACGATTATCAATTTGGAGGCGGAAAAGGAATGGTTTTAATGGTTGAACCAGTTGTCAATGCTATTGAAAATTGTTGAACAAATGAAAGTTTAATTGTATTAACAAGTCCTCAAGGAAAAACTTGAAACCAAAATCTTGCAAAAAAATTAAGCAAAGAATATAAACATATTATTATTATTTGTGGACATTATGAAGGTTTTGATGAAAGAATATTAGATTATGTTGATATGGAACTATCAATTGGAGATTATGTTTTAACTGGTGGAGAATTAGCAAGTCTTGTATTTATTGATTCTATTACTAGACTAATTGATGGAGTAATTCAATCTGAATCACATCAAAACGATAGTTTTGAAAACAATTTATTAGATCATCCAGTTTATACCAAACCTGTAAATTTTCGTAATAAAAGTGTACCAGAAGTCTTATTAAGTGGTCATCATGCAAATATAAAAAAATTTCGACAAGAGGGTAGAATTATTAATACTTTTAATAAAAGACCTGATTTGTTAAAAGAAAATAAACTTTGTAAAGAAGACTTAGAAATATTAAATAAATTAAAAAATAGAAAGGAAGAATAAACCATGAATATGTTATCTAAAAACACAAAAGCTTTAGTTGATGAACAATTGAATAACAATCTTCCAGAATTTACTTCAGGAGATACAATTAAAGTTAATGTAAAAATTAAAGAGGGAGAAAAATATCGTATCCAAGCCTTTGAAGGTGTTGTTATTAAAACTCAAGGAAGCGGTATATCATTTTCTGTATGCGTAAGAAAAAACTCAAGTGGAATTTTTGTAGAAAGAACTTTTCCAGTTCATTCTCCAATTATTGACTCAATCGAAGTTATTAAGCGTGGACGTGTAAGACGTGCAAGAATTTATTACATTAGAAAATTATCTGGAAAAGCAGCTCGTATTAAAGAAGTTGTGCATTCTAAATCAAAAGATATTAATGCAAAAAAAGCTGTTAAAGCAGCTCCAAAAAAACCTGCATCAACAAAATAATTAATAATTTTTTTAAGTTTATACAAATGTATAAACTTTTTTTATTTTTATTAGTAAAAAACTATAAACTTTATTTTGTTAAAATATTTATAAGAGGTTAATATGCAAAAGAATTATTATGAATTAACTTTAGAAAATTTGGTTGAATTACTTGGAAAAAATCGTTTTGAAGAAGCGTTAATTATTATAAATGATGAACTTTCTGCACCTTATATTCCAGCTGATTTTGAAAAAAACTTACAAATAATTAAAAATGAAATTAATAATAAGTTAAAAACAAATCAAAAAGAATCTCATAATATGTGAGGATTAAATAAAGTTGTAGATATTATGAAGCAATCTTTAGATCAAGAAATGCATTTAATTGCTTTTGACAATTTAAGAAATTTAAATGCTAGAAAAATCCTAAATCATATAAAAGAATATTTATTGTCAAAAGATATAAAAAATGAATACAAAACTTTTTTATTAATGGTATTAATAGAACAAAAATTAGATGAAAATTTAGTTGTTAAAAAACAAGAAAAAATTATTAATATTAATCCAGCAAATTATAATCTTAAAGAATCTCAAGATTTTTTAAAAACATTAGAGTTTAAATTATCCAATTTAGTTTATGATAAAGATCCTAGTTTTTTTTCTATATGTAAACATGTTGCAAATACTTATTTTTATAATATTTTTCCTGATTTTGAATTAAACCAATTTAAAATTGAAGATATAGTTGCATGTATTTATTTATACTCTCAAAACGCTTTAGGATTGGAGATTGATAAACAATTAAATGAAAAAATTGATTTCAATTATGATAATGCAATGTTATTATTAGATAAGTTTAAAGACTTAATTTAGGAGAATTATAATGAAAAAAACAACATTTATAAAAGAAGATTTTAAAAAGTTTGAAGATAATAAAAATGTGATGATGCAATTATTTGGAATTACATGTAGTGTTTGTGGAATTGATGAAATAGCTTACACTGCAATTAACGCACCAAAAACAATCGGACAAATTGCACATGAAGCATATGAAGAAAATCCAGATATTAGTGATGAAGAACTTGATAAATTAATAGAGTCTCCAATTAAATTGTGACAAGAAGTTGATGACTATAATTCTTCAATTGGAGTACCAACATTTGTTTGTGATAATTGTTATGATCAACTTCTTAACAATGAAATTCACATTTCAAATATAGGTCAAGAAGAAGAGGAATAATATAAATGAAAT
Organism: Spiroplasma gladiatoris; assembly: GCF_004379335.1. Lineage (NCBI taxonomy): Bacteria > Bacillati > Mycoplasmatota > Mollicutes > Entomoplasmatales > Spiroplasmataceae > Spiroplasma > Spiroplasma gladiatoris. The sequence continues at coordinate 378,415 of NZ_CP038013.1, forward strand.
TTGTTGACTTAGCTAGTTTTAATATTAAATCAGGAAAAGGTGGCGATGGCGCTGTCTCTTTTCGTCATGAATTATATGTTGCTAATGGTGGTCCAAATGGTGGCGATGGTGGAAAAGGCGGCGATGTTATTTTTAGAGCTGATGAAGGAAAATCATCTCTATTAGACTTAAAATTACAAAAGTTTTATGCTGCTGAAAATGGACACAAAGGTGATATTAAAAATCGTCATGGAAAAAATGGAAAAGATATTGTTATAAGAGTCCCTGTAGGAACAGTTTTATTTGACGAAAAAACTAACGAATTTTTAGCAGACTTCACAGAAGATGGACAAGAAAAAATTCTTGCATATGGTGGAAAAGGTGGAAGAGGAAATGCAAGATTCGCAAACTCAAGAAATAAAGCTCCAACCATTTTTGAAGCAGGAGATCTTGGTGTTGAAATAAATATTAAAGCAGAATTAAAAGTACTTGCAGATGTTGGATTTGTAGGGTTACCTAATGCAGGTAAGTCAACTTTGCTAAGAGCAATTTCCAACTCAAAACCAGAAATTGCTGATTATCCTTTTACAACATTAAATCCACAATTAGGAGTTTCGATTGATAAAAAAGGCAGATCTTTTGTTGTTGCAGACTTACCTGGTTTAATAGAGGGTGCTAGTTTAGGAAAAGGTTTAGGACATGAATTTTTAAGACATATTGAAAGATGTAAAATAATTTGTCATGTTATTGATATGTCAGGAAATTATGGTACTGAAGATGTTATTAAAAATTATTTATTAATCAGAAAAGAATTATTAGATTATAATTTAAAACTTGATAAACGTTTAGAAATTATAGTTGCTAATAAAATTGACACTGAAGAAGCTAAAATAAATATTTTATACTTCAAAGAACACTTTAAAGATAAAAAAATTATTGAAGTTTCAGGTTTAACTAAAACTAATATCGATCAATTATTATTAGAAATTGGAGACAAACTTGAAATTGTAAAAGATGAACCACTTTGATTAATCAAAGAAGATGTTGAAAGTGACTTTAAATTATACACTTTTGAAGGTGATTTAAAAGATGTAATTGTTAATAATTTAGGAAATGGAAAATGAAGTATTGAAGGAAAAGATGTTTTTAAAGTATATCAAAAAACACCAATCTCTACTCATGACAATCTTTTATTATTTAATGAAAAATTAAAAAGACTTGGCGCTTATGATTTATTAAGAAAAAAAGGAGCACAAAAAGGAGATATAGTAAAAATATTTGATATTGAATTAGAATGGATGGATTAATATGGAGTTAAAAGATTATTTAGATTATTTAGTCGATTGAATAAAAGAACAAGTTACAAAAGCAAATCAAAAAGGAGTTATTATTGGTATTAGTGGAGGTATTGATTCGGCTGTTGTTGCTGCACTTGGTAAAAAAGCATTTCCAAATGATTATTTAACAGTTTGAATGCCTTGTCAATCAAGTCAATTAGATGAACAGTGTAAAAATGATTTAATTGAAAGTTTAAAATTAAAATACGTAAGTGTTGATTTAAAACCAGTTTTTGAAAGTTTTAAAACTGCTTTAAACGAATCAAAAATGGAACAATCAAAATTGGCTCTAGCAAATAGTAAAGCAAGATTAAGAATGACAACATTATATTCTTTTGCTCAAACAAATAATTATTTAGTATTAGGTACAGATAATTGAGCCGAATGACATTTAGGATATTTTACAAAATTTGGTGATGGTGGAGTTGATTTATTACCAATAGTGCACCTTTTAAAAAGAGAAGTTAAACAAGCTGCATCAATTCTAGGTGTGCCTGAATCAATAATTAATAGAGCACCAACTGCAAGTTTGTGAGAAGATCAAACAGATGAACAAGAAATTGGTTTTGGTTATGATTTAATCGATGATTATCTACTAAATAAACCAGTTGATGAACAAGTTAAAAAAAGAGTTGATCAGTTGCATAAAATTTCTGAACATAAAAGAATTGCAGCACCAATGCCTAATAAAAAGAATTAGTTTTATTTACAAAATATAATTTATTTCTTTGACTATATAGTGTTTTTAATAGATAATTATTTAAACAAGGAGAATTGAAAAATGACAGATCAACAAGCAAATAATATTAGTGAATTTATAGATAATTTAGATGATGAAATTGCAGATAAAATGTTTGAAGAACTAATTGCTGGTATGAGTTTATACTTTGCTATTTTAAATTTTGGAGAAGAAATAGATCGTGTATTTGAAGACGAAAAAAACAAAGACTTATCTTTAGAAGAAAAAGCAAAAATTATTAAAAGTGCACCAATTGGAGAAGAAGAAATTTATGCTTCTTTAATGGGATGATTATCTGAAGAAGATAAAGCTCAAGATTTTGCAGAAGATTGTACTGAATCAATAGCTTTTAATCCTGAATATCCTCAGGTTTTATTAGATAAATTAAAAGAATTAGAAATCGAAGAAGCTGACTTTTCAATAAACTTAATAGTTACTTTTAAAGACCAATTTATTGATTTTTTTGTAAATGACATTGATATTGAAGAGTGAAAGAACGATATTATTGACGCACTAGTTGTTAGTTGAGAATAAAATATTTTTAAAAACCCATATAAATGGTGTTTTTTTGTATCATATCTTTACCAAAATAATTTTAAATTTTTTACAAATATGTTATTATTATTGTGATTGTAGATAGGGAAATTTGCAATTTATGGGCTTATATATAAAAGGTGAAAAAAATGTTTCTAGCTAAAACAGTTTTTAAATTATTAACTTTAGAAGTTCCTTTATGATTAATTCTTGTAATTTTTGCATTAATAGGAATAGCAAGTTTATCAATATACTTTTTCGTTCTATTTAAAAAAAATCGTAAATTTGTTTTTGAAAAAGAAGAAGTATCTGCACAAGATTTCAAAAGATTAGATCGTTTTGAAAATTTAAGAAATGATTTTGAAGTTGAGATTGCTAAAGTTAAGAAAATACGAAAAAACTTGAAGATAAAATAATATATATATGTTCATAAAAAAGGGGCTTTTTTTATGAGTGTGCTAAAAAAATTAACTAGTTCAATAATTGGAAACAATATAAATCAGCAAAATCAAGCTGATAATTTTAGTGTTCCATCTCAACAAAATAGTAATATCCAAAGTCAAAATAATCCTTATAGCAACTTTAATAATCAAAACAATCAATTTAATGATAATGTTTTTGATAAAACTAATATGTATCAAGAACAATTGATTCAACAAAAAAATCAATATTCTAATGATAATGTTAATTCAATGATAAATTATGATAATAGAAATAATATGAATGGTTTTATAAATAATGATCAAATGATTAATCAACAAGTTCAAATGCATCATCAAAACCAAATGTATCAACCAAATAACATGTACCAACAAAACCAAATGCATCATCAAAACCAAATGCATCATCAAAACCAAATGTATCAACCAAATAACATGTACCAACAAAACCAAATTCATCAACAAAACCAAATGTATCAATTGAATAATCATGTAATGAATTATCCAAATGCCCAACAAGGTTATTTGCAACCAGATAATAATAGTTTTCCAAAATCAAATAGACATCCAAATAACTTTTATAATGAAAACCCACTTCAACAACCAGCTTTAGATTTTGATAATTTAAATAATATTAATTATGGTAATTTTTATGACCCAAACATGCATCAAGGTGTTCAAAATAATCAATATAATCATCATTTAAAGTATAATAGCTCTGATTATTACAATCAACTTAGTCAACAAAATTTTCAAAGAAATGGTTCAAATGAAGAACAAAGTTTAAATTTGAATAGAGTTCAACAATATAGTCAAGCACCAAGTAATTTTATTCAACCAGATAATTATTTTAGAGATCAATTTGTTGGTTATCAAATGAGTCCAGCTAATAATTATCATCGTTATGAAAATGCTACATATAAGCAAAAATTTAGTAAAACAAATATAATTCCTAGAGAAATAGCTAAAGAAATTAAATCTGAGAAACTAAGAAACGCATTATTATTTATGATTGGATTTTCAGGAATAATTTTAACTTCATTGATGTTAGCAATTTATTACAATACTACAGATCAAAATCCAAGTTGATGAATATTTACTAGAAAACAAACAATTTATCCTTTCTTTTCTATCTTTTTATTATTAATTTCAATTGGTTTTTTCTTTGTAAGTATTACAGATTATACTTTGTTAATTTCAAATGTAAGGAAATATGAGCGAGATTTATTAAATGGTAGAGAATTAGTACCTTATTTTATTACTAGAAATTATCGTTCAATTATTTCTAGAGGTGTTTATATTAATTGAATTGGTTTTTCAACTTATATAGTTGGAGCTATTTGTTTAGGAATTTTATATGGATTACAAGCTTTATATAAAGAACACCCAGATGAATCAATAACAATTTTCTTTTGAAAAATTGGTCAAACAAAATCATTTGAATCTGATATTGTTGTAAACATCATTGTTTTAATTTCTGTTTTTGGAGTTCATATTTTAAATATTATTACTTCAAGAAGTAGAAAAAATAATATCATTAGTTATTATGGATACGAAATCATTCCTCAACATGAAATAATTGCAATTAAAAAAAGAGCAAATAAAATTTGTTTAATAATATTTTTAGTGATAACTTGCATAATATTATTTGCAATTATTATTCCTTGATTAATTATTAGAAAGAAAAAAGGATTAAGTTTTAACCCATGACAAAGAGTCAAAAATTAATAGATAGAAAAATTAATAGTTTATATGTTCACATTCCGTTTTGTGAACATATTTGTTTTTATTGTGATTTTGCAAAAGTTATAAAACCTAAAGATAAAAAAAATATTGAAACTTATTTAAATAATCTTGAAGTTGAGTTGAATTCTTATAATGATAAATTAAATGATCTTGAAACAATTTATATTGGAGGAGGTACTCCAAGTTGCTTGGACCCAATTGATACAAAAAGAATGCTTGAAATATTAAAAAAATATTCTAAAAACACAAATGAATTTGAATATTGTATCGAATTAAACCCTGAATCAATCAACGAGCAAAATTTAATATTATATAAAGAATACAATATTAATCGTTTAAGTATTGGAATACAAACTTTTGATAATGATTTATTAAAAAAAATTGGTAGAATTCATGACAATTCAATTGCAATCGAAAAATATAAATTAGCTCGTTTTTTTGGTTTTGAAAATATTAGTATTGATTTAATGTACAATCTTTTTAATCAAAAAATAGAACACATTAAAACTGACATTGATTTTATTAAGGAACTAAAACCAGACCATATTTCATGATATTCATTAATTATTAAAGATGAATCAATTTGAGGTAAAAAGAATTTTAAAAAACCTTTAAATGATGAATATTTTGATGAGCACATTAATAAAAATTTAAGCAGTTTAGGTTATCAAAGATATGAAATATCTAATTATTGTTTAAATCAAAAATTCTCAAAACATAATTTAAATTACTGAAATAATTCTTTATTTGTAGGAGTTGGTTTTGGAGCTTCTGGTTTTGAACAAATTGAAGGTAAATATTACTTAACAAACAATAAAGGAAATGTTTTAAATTATAAAAAACAATTTGAACTAGTTTCAACTCAAGATTATTACTTTCAAATTTTTATGATGGGATTAAGATTAGTTGAAGGAATCGATATAACATTAGAAAAAAATATATTAGCTTACCAATATTTTGAAGAAAAACTAAACAATATCATCAATAAAGGTTGACTTGTTAAAGAAGCAAATTTTATAAAATGTACTAAAAAAGGTTATGATATTTTAAACGAGATTTTAGTTGAACTTTTATAAAATACAAAAAATTAGTAATTTTTTGTATTTTTTTTTCGATTATATTATTAGGAAGGAAAAATAAGTATGATAAATGAATTGCAACATAAAAATATAAAGGATATTAGTAGTTCTTTTTATTTTACAAAATTAAATTTAGTTTATAAAAATGAAGAAAATTTAGCTTTTTTTGTAAACTCTAATTTAATTAAAAATAAAATTACAAATAAATACTTTAGATTATTAAATTACTCAATATTATCAAATGATTTTGATTTGATAAACAATCATATTAAAAATGAGTTTCCTAACTCTAAAATAAAGCATTTACTTAAACTAATTGCTAAAACTAATAATGTTTTATTTGAAAATAAATTCAAAAATCAAGTTGATTATGAAAGTATGTTCAAACTTAATATTTATTGTCAATTGTTTTTAATTTATATTAGATATAATCCAAATATTTGGTTGAGTTTAGATCAAGAATATGTTAAACAAGTTAGTAAAACTAACCAACTTGATTGAAGCATTATAAATTATATTATTAATTATCATGTTTTAAAAGATTGTCGTTTTGATCTTACTTATGATCAAAAGTATCTGGTTAACACTTTGATGTCATTATCTTTAGAAGATTTAGATTCAAGGAATAAAATGAAAAAAATTTTAGAAGTACCAATCCTAGCTACAAAAATATTTATGATCCAAAGAGAAGCGATTAAAAAAGGCAAATCATTGCGCGAAAATAAGAAAAAATATAAACATTTATTATTTTCAACAGCAATGCAGTTAATTATTCATTTTATTAATAATAATATAGATGATATTAACTTTGCCTCAAAACACTAATTATTCTATTATTCCTTGAAAACAAAGTTTAACTTTGTTTTTTATTTTAATTTTTTAGCACTTAAGTATTGACATTGCTAAAAACAAATGTATTATATTATTGATTAGCAATAGATAGTAAAGAGTGCTAATCAGGAGGTATATATGGATTTTCAACAAAAACCAGATCCTTTAAATGATCCAGAAATTTTAAAAAAATATACTAGGGATTTATCAAAGGATGCTAAAGAAGGGAAAATTGACCCAATCATTGGTAGAGATGATGAAATAATGAGAGTAATTAGAATTTTAAGTAGAAAAACTAAAAACAACCCTGTATTAGTTGGTGAACCTGGAGTTGGTAAAACAGCAATTGCAGAAGGATTAGCGCAAAGAATTAATAAAGGTGATGTTCCAAGTATTTTAAAAAATAAAAGAATATTAGAACTTGACATGGGAAGTGTTATGGCAGGTGCTAGTTTCTTAGGAGATTATGAAGCAAGAATAAAAGGTATAGTAAATGCGATACAAAAAGAAAATGGAGAAATTATATTATTTATTGACGAACTTCATTTAATAGTTGGAGCTGGAAAAACTGGTAACGGGGGAGGAATGGATGTTTCAAACTTATTAAAACCAGCATTAGCTAGAGGCGGATTAAAAGCGATTGGTGCAACTACCTTAAAAGAATATCGTGAATACATTGAAAAAGATGCTGCACTAGAAAGAAGGTTTCAAAAAGTTATGGTTTCTGAACCTTCCGTAGAAGAAACTGTATCTATTTTAAGAGGGTTGAAAGAAAAATTTGAAACATATCATGGAGTAAGAATTCATGATAACGCATTAGTAGCGGCAGCTCAATTAAGCGATCGCTATATTGCAGATCGTTTTTTACCAGATAAAGCAATTGACTTAGTGGATGAAGCTAGTGCAACAATTAAAACAGAACTTGCATCAGTCCCAACAGAGTTATATCAAATTGATAGAAAAGTTATGCAATTAGAAATTGAAAGAGCTGCTTTAAGTAAAGAAACAGACGAAAAATCAAAAGAACGTCTTGCTATTAATGAAAAAGAACTACTTAATTACAAAACAAAACAACAAAATTTAACAGAAAAATGAGAAACTGAAAAAAAAGCTCATGAAAAAATAAATCAATTGCGTTCGACAATGGATCAGTTGAAAACAGAATTAGATCAAGCTCAAGCAGAAGGTAAGTTCGAAAGAGCCGGAGAAATTCAGTATTCATTACTACCAGCAATTGATAAACAATTGAAAAAAGCAGAAAAAGATGATGAAAATCAGTTAATGTCTGAAGAAGTATCAGAAAAAGAAATTGCAACAATTATTGGTAGATGAACTGGAATACCAATTGAAAACTTAATGGAATCTGAAAAACAAAGACTATTAGGGTTGGAAACATCATTAAGAAAAATGGTAAAAGGACAACCTGAAGCAATAAAAGTTGTTAGTGAAGCAATTTTAAGAAGTAGAAGTGGAATTAAGAACCCAGAAAAACCAATTGGTAGTTTCTTGTTTTTAGGACCAACTGGAGTTGGAAAAACAGAAGTAGCAAGAAGTTTAGCTAAACAACTATTTAGTAGTGATAAAAAAATGGTCAGATTAGATATGAGTGAATATATGGAAAAACACTCAGTGTCTAAATTAATAGGCTCTCCACCAGGCTATGTTGGATACGAAGAAGGAGGTAGACTTACAGAGGCTGTAAGAAGAAATCCTTACTCAATTGTTTTATTCGATGAAGTTGAAAAAGCCCACCCTGATGTGTTCAATGTATTATTACAAATTTTAGATGATGGAAGAATTACTGATTCGCTTGGAAAAACAATTGATTTTAAAAATACAATTATAATAATGACTTCTAATATTGGTTCAGATTATTTAATGACTACAAATCCTGAGTTAATAGAAGACAAACAAATTGAAGATATGTTAAAAAAATTCTTTAGACCTGAATTTTTAAATAGAATCGATAATATTGTAAGATTTAATCCATTATCAAAAGAAGTTATTCGAGAAATAATTGAAAAAACTTTAGTAGAACTTAAGGCAAGAATTTTAGATAATGGTGATTATATAATTAACTTTTCAGAAGCAAGTGTAGAAAAAATTTTAAAAGAAGGTTATGATAGAGAGTTTGGTGCAAGACCAATTAAGCGTTACATTGAAAAAAATCTTGAAACTCTAATTGCAAAAGCAATTGTTTCAAGTGAAATTGAACCAAAAAGAAATTATGTTGTTGATGTTAAAAATGATCATTTTACAATATCAAGTGCAAATAAATTAAATTAGCACTTGACTACTCTAAGTGCTATTGGTACACTAAAAAAGGATTGTTAAGGAGGAATTTTTATGTTAAGTAATAGACAAGAAATTATTCTTAGATTGATTATTGAAGAATATATAAAAACAGCTTCTCCTGTAGGTTCAAAAAGAATACAAGAAGTTATGTCTGTTGACATATCCTCTGCAACAATTAGAAACGAGTCTGCTTTTTTAGAAGAACAAGGTTTTTTAGAAAAAGCACACACTTCTTCAGGAAGAGTACCATCAACAAAAGGTTATCGATATTATGTTGATAATTTGATGAAAAAAAATGACATTGAAGATGTTAAGTTACAAATTGAAGAAATATTTCAAAAACGTGGTGTAACAATAGATCAAGTTTTAGATCAAACATCAAAAATTTTAAGTGAATTGACTAAACTGGCAACAGTTGTTTCAACAAGTGAAGATATTGAAGAAACTCGACTTAAAAGAGTTGAACTAGTAATGCTTTCAAAGCAAAGTGCTGTTGTATTATTTATCCTGTCAAATGGAAGTATAGAAAACAAAACTATTAATTTGGAAGCAATATCATTAGAAGAACTAAAAATATCAATCGACTTATTTAATGATAGGTTGACTGACTCAAAAATTCAAGAAATTGAGTTTAAAGCAAAAGCTATACTTCCTATTTTAAAAGAGCAAGTTAAAAAATATGAGTTTGTTCTACACACATTTGTAAGTGCTTTATTACACACTGGAAATACATCACAACTTAAAACTAGTGGAATGAAATACTTATTAGAAAATCCAGAATTTAATGATCCTAATAAGATTAAAAGTATTATTGAATTTATTGAAGGAGCTTCTCCGTTTGTGTGATTTCAAACTCATCTAAAGAATCATTCTAAACCAGCTGTTGCCATTGGCTTTGAAACTGGAATTGGTAATGATGATATTGCTGTTGTTGGAACAAATTTTCCAACACAAAACGGTGGAAAAGGAACTTTAGCATTAGTGGGACCAAAAAGAATACAATACGATAAAGTTTCTGACCTATTAGAATGAATCGGTCATAAAATCGAAGAAAAGTTCAACCAAGGAGAGGAGTAAAAAATGAAAAACGAAGAATATAAAAAAGTTTTTGATCTAATTGAATCTTTGAAAAAACAACTAAACAATGGAAATAATAATGAAGATGAAAATGATCAAAATAAAACTAAAGATAAAAAGCAAAAAACACAAAATGATAGTGAAGAAAAACAATTAACAGATATTGAACTATTAGAATTAGAATTTGTTAACTTAGTAGAAAAAAATGAAGAACTTCAAGAAGCTAAACTTATGGCTATAGCAGATAACCAAAATACTGTTAGAAGATATCAAAATGAATCTGCTGCTGTTAAAAAATATGGTGGAGAAAAACTAGCATCAGAATTATTACCAGCGATTGATATGTTTAGATCGGTTTTAAAAACTAGCCCAGATAATCCTGAAGTAAAAAATTATTTAATGGGATTTGAAATGATTATGAATCAAATTGACCATGCTTTAACAAATGCAGGATTAAATATGATAGTAACAAAAATTGGAGACGATTTAGATCCAAGCTTGCATAATGCAATTGACCAAATTGAAGCAGAAAATGTTAAGACAGGACAAATTGCTATGATAGTTTCAAATGGATATAAGCTACATGATAGAGTTATCAAACATGCAGTTGTAAAAGTTGCAAAATAAAAAATATTTATATAATTAAAGGTAAATGAAAATGAATAAAGATAAAGAGAAACTTAAAGATTTAATTAAGGAAATTAAATCAGCTGCAAGAGATTGCAAAATGAACTGTAAAAATGCTTCAATTGAATGCGAAGGTAAAAAAGCAATACATTATATAATAGGAAATTATCACTTTTGTGATGATTTAATAAATAAATGTGATTGTAAATATCATAAAAAAGTTTATAAATTAAAAGAAGAATTATCAAAAGAGGTAAAAAAATATACTAGCATTAATATTGAAGAAGCTTTTAAAGATTTCAATTTTAAAAGAAAAAATAAAAATAAAGATTCTTTTAAATACAAACCAAAAGATAAAACAAGTGTTTATAAAGAACATTTAATTAAATTAATTAATAAAGTAAGTGGTAAATGTGAAAACTTTTTAGAAGAATTTAAAGATTTTAATGAATTGTTTGACGATTTTAAAGAAGAATCTTTAAATCAAATTAGACAATTACAACCACTACAAAAATTAATTAAAAACTTTGAAAAAATTTCAACAAAGTTTGATGTAATTGAAGAATATTTTGATGCTATTGAAGATATTGTTGAAGATGTTGAAGATCTGTTGGATGAAGATTATGAAGTTCATTATGAAAATGATAACACAGACACAGATGACATAGAAGACACAGACGATACAGATACAATAAGAATATATTAAGAATTATTTGATTTAAAAAAAGGAAGAAGGTTTAAATTATGGCTAAAGAAAAAATTATAGGAATAGATTTAGGAACTACTAACTCAGTTGTTGCAGTAATGGATGGAGGTCAACCAATGGTTTTAGAAAATCCTGAGGGACAAAGAACCACTGCATCAGTTGTTGCATTTAAAAATGGCGACATTATTGTTGGAGGAGCTGCAAAAAGACAAGCAGTTACAAATCCAAATACAGCTATTTCAATTAAACGTGAAATGGGAACAAGTAATAAAAGAAATTTAGAAGGTAAAGATTATACTCCTGAACAAATTTCTGCAGAAATTTTACGTTATATTAAAAAATATGCTGAAGATAAATTAGGAACTAAAATTACAAAAGCTGTTGTAACAGTTCCAGCATATTTTAATGATGCACAACGTAAAGCTACAAAAGATGCAGGTAAAATTGCAGGTCTTGAAGTAGAGCGTATTATTAATGAACCAACCGCTGCTGCATTAGCATATGGTATTGATAAACAAGATAAAGAACAAAAAGTTTTAGTTTATGACTTAGGAGGAGGAACATTTGACGTATCAATTTTAGAATTAGCAGATGGTACTTATGATGTTCTTGCAACTTCTGGAGATAACAAACTTGGTGGAGATGATTTTGACGAAAGAATCATGGACTGAATTGCAGATCAAATTAAAAAAGAATATAACATTGATTTATCAAAAGATAAAATGGCTTTACAAAGATTTAAAGATGAAGCTGAAAAAGCAAAAATTAACTTGTCAAGTCAAGTTGAAACAGAAATTAACTTACCATTCATTGCAATGAATGAAAATGGGCCAGTTAACTTTAGTTCAAAATTGTCAAGAAGTGAATTTGAAAAAATGACAAAAGATTTAGTTGAAAGAACTAGAAAACCAGTAATGGATGCTTTAGAACAATCAAAATTAAAAGCAACAGATATTCATGAAGTATTATTAGTTGGAGGATCAACTAGAATTCCAGCTGTTCAAACTTTAGTAAAATCATTATTAGGAAAAGAACCTAATAGAACTATTAATCCAGATGAAGTTGTTGCAATGGGTGCAGCTATTCAAGGTGGAGTTCTTGCTGGTGATGTAACAGAAGTATTATTATTAGACGTTACTCCTTTAACATTAGGAATTGAAACAATGGGTGGAGTTATGACACCATTAATTAATAGAAATACAACAATACCAACAGAAAAATCACAAGTATTTTCTACAGCGGTTGATAATCAACCAGCAGTTGACATCAATGTTTTACAAGGTGAAAGACCAATGGCTGCTGACAATAAATCATTAGGACAATTCCAATTAACAGGAATTAAACCTGCACCAAGAGGAGTGCCTCAAATTGAAGTTACATTTAAAATTGATGTTAACGGAATAGTTTCTGTAACTGCAAAAGATAAACAAACTAACGAAGAAAAAAGTATTACTATTTCAAACTCAGGAGCTTTAAGCGATGCTGAAATTGAAAAAATGATTAAAGAAGCAGAAGAAAATGCAGAAGCAGATAGCAAAAAACGTAAAAATATGGAATTAAAAAATAAAGCAGAATCATATTTAAATATTATTGAAGAATCAATGAAAGAAAGTGCTGATAAAGTTTCTGAAGATCAAAAAAAACAATCAGAAGAACTAGCAAAATCAATTCGTGAATTAATTGCAAAAGAAGATTATGAAGCTTTAGAGAAAAAAATGGAAGAGCTTGAAGGAGCTATGAAAATGGCTTCAGAAATGGCTGCTCAACAAGTAAATCAAAATAACGAACAACCAACAGATGATAAAAAAGATGATTCAGAAAAAAAATAATTTATACAAAAATAAACAACTAAGTTTAGTTGTTTTTTGTAAAATAGGTGAGGTGCAATATGGCTAAACGTGATTATTATGAAGTCCTTGGAGTTAGTAAGAATGCATCAGAAGATGAAATAAAAAAAGCTTATCGTAAGTTAGCAAAAAAATATCATCCTGATGTTAATAAAAACCATGACGCAGAAGAAAAATTTAAAGAAGCAACCGAAGCTTGTGAGGTGCTATTAGATCCAGAAAAAAGAAAAACTTATGACCAATTTGGTCATGATGGTTTACAAGGAATGGGTCAAGGTGGTTTTGGTGACTTTGGTAGTTTTGGTGACTTTTTCTCAAACATGTCTGGAAGTGGCGGGGGAACAGGAGACTTTTTCTCAGATATTTTCTCAAGCTTTTTTGGTGGAAAATCTAGATCAAGTGGATTTGGTGGTTCTAAAAATTCATCAGGACCAACACCTTCAAGAGGAAAAGATATAATATTAGAAATGCATCTTACTTTAAAAGAAATATTATTTGGAGTTGATAAAGAAGTAGAACTTGATTTAATTTCAAAATGTAAAGATTGCAACGGAGTTGGTGCAAAAAATAAAGATGATATAAAAACTTGTGAAGTTTGTGATGGAGCAGGAATGGTAACTGTTGTCCAAGAGTTTGGATTTACAAAGTTTCAAAGTAGTCAAGCTTGTCCAAAGTGTCACGGTAATGGAAAAGAAAATAAACACCCTTGCAAAAATTGTCAAGGAAATGGTGTTAAAAAATCTAAAGAAACTATTCAAATTTCAATTCCAAAAGGTTTATCACCTGGGCAAAAAATATTATTAAAAAACTCAGGTAATGAAGGTAAAAATGGAGGTCCAAAAGGTCACATTTATGCAGATGTTTATTTAAAAGCTTCAAGAAATATTGATATTGTTAATCAATTTGACATTAAATCAAAAATTGATGTTTCTTACTTAGATGCGATTTTAAAAAACGAAGTTATTATAGATACTTTAGATGGACCTTTATCAGTTAAATTGCCTAAGTCAGTTAAAAATGGAGATGTTATTTCTGTACCAAACCATGGTCTTTATAAAGGATTAAAAAATTCTAAAAGAGGAGAATTGTTATTAGAAGTAAATATTGTGACTCCAAACGAACTTAGTTCAGAAGAAAAAAAAGCAATTGATCAATTATTAAAAGTTAATAAGTTTAAAACAACTAATGATTTAAAAGAATAGCGTTTATGCTATTTTTTTGATTTTCATTTTAATGTATAATTATAAAACAGGAGTGATATTATGGCAGAAAAAATAAAAGTATTACAAATTAATAAAAGTAACTCCAAACCTGAGTTGACTAAAAAAAAATCTTTTATTCCAGTTGAAAAAGTTTGATTTGAAAATACAGTTGAAGATGATTTAACTAATTTTGATTTAGAAAAAACAATTAATATTAAAAATAAAAACTCTGCAAAAATTTCACTTGTACAAAATGCTAACTCGCATTTTTTTGCACCAAAAGAAGAAAATGAAATAAGTTTTAAAAGCAATGACATAGGAAATAATCAATTTGACACTTTAAATATTGTTGATAGAAGAATTGTAAAAAGACCCTCTCAACTTCCACCAGATATTATTAAATTAAGACAGCTTAGTTATATAAAAGAACAAAAATTAAAAGAAATAATGCTTGATAAATTAAATGTTAATTTAAAATTTAAAAATAACTTTAAAAATTATCGATTAATTGAAGGTGAAAATAAAACTAATAATTTAGAAACATTAGAAGTTTTAGAAGATAATAAAAAAGTTAATTCAAACGAAGAATTTTTTTCAAAAGAAATTGATTTAGAAGTCAAAGATATTAAAAATGAAATTTATGAAAATAAAATCGAAAAAAATATTTTTTTACAAAATGATATACAAACTAATAAAAATGAAAATTTAGAAAAAACAAATTTTTTAAATAAAATTAACATTAACGAAAGTAATTCTAATCAACAATCAATCAACAATCAAATTTTAGATTTAGAACTAGAAGTGAAAAACTTTGAAAATAAAGTTGAAGAACTTGCTAATCATGAAGTTGCACACAATAAAGTTGAAGAACTTGCTAATCATGAAATTGCACACAATAAAGTTGAAGAACTTGCTAATCATGAGGTTGCACACAATAAAGTTGAAGAACTTGTTAATCATGAAGTTGCACACAATAAAGTTGAAGAAACTTTACATAATAATAATAACTCAAATAAAGAAATTACAGCTAGAAGCATTCCTGTGATTAACGATTTAAGTTTTAAACTTGATGACCAAACAGATGATTTAGATAGAGCTATTAGAACAAAGGTGATTAATGAAAAAAAAATCTTTAGCAATGAAGGACCATCATTTAGCAGTGAATCTTCTAATACAACAATTCTTGTAGAAAATATTGTTAAAAGCGCAAAGTCTATCAATGATTTTAATTTAGAGTCTTCAAAGTATGATGATTTTGAAGCGTGATTAAATAACTCAAAAGAAATGAAAAAAATAGCAAAAATAGCAAAAAAAGAAGAAAAAAGAATGCTTAAATTACAAAAAGGAAGCAAAAATGCAAAATAAAAAAGTAATAGTAGGTTTAAGTGGTGGGGTTGATTCATCAGTTGCTGCTGCTTTATTAAAAGAACAAGGTTATCAAGTCGAAGGCTTATTTATGAGAAATTGAGACAGTAACTTAAATAATGATATTTTAGGAAATAAATTAGAAGAAATTTGCCCCCAAGAACAAGATTATCTTGATGCAATTAAAGTAGCAGAGACTTTAAATATAAAATTACATAGGATTGATTTTGTAAAAGAGTATTGAGATTATGTATTTGAATATTTTTTAAAAGAATATCAATTAGGAAGAACTCCAAACCCAGATATTCTTTGTAATAAATATATAAAGTTTGATAAGTTTTTGAATTTTGCAATTAACAATTTAAATGCAGATTATATTGCTATGGGACATTATGCAGGTGTTAATTATAAAAATGAAAATAATAAGTATGAATTAATTAGAGCTGTTGATAATAATAAAGATCAAACATATTTTTTATGTCAATTAAATCAATTTCAACTTTCAAAAACTTTATTTCCACTACAAAGTCTAGAAAAGAGTGAAGTTAGAAATATTGCAAAAAAGTATAATTTCATTACAGCAGAAAAAAAAGATTCAACAGGAATTTGTTTTATTGGAGAGCGTTATTTTACTGACTTTTTACAAAATTATATTCCTAATCAACCAGGAAAAATTATTGATATATCAAATGGTAATATACTTGGCGAACATATTGGTGTAATGTATTACACTATTGGACAAAGGAAAGGATTAAACTTAGGAGGTCAAAAAGAACCTTACTATGTTGCTAAAAAAGATATTAAAAATAAAATTTTATATGTTTCAAAAGCAAGTGAAGATAAATATTTAAATTCTAACAGTTGTATTGTTAAAGAATTTAACTTTATTAACGAAATTACAGAATATTTTTTAGAAAATACTTTTAAATGTACCGCTAAATTTAGATATCGTCAACCTGATGTTAATGTAACTGTTAAATTACTAGATAAAAATACTTTGCAAATATTTTATAATCAAGAAGTAAGAGCTGTCACTGAGGGTCAAGAAGCAGTTTTATATTTAGATAATATTTGTCTTGGTGGTGGAGTAATTGACAAAGTTTTAACTTAATCAAACATAACTAAATAAATAGGTTAAAATCAAAATGATATATTAAGGAGATGTTTATATGTTTTTAGCAGATGGTCTTGGTGGTTTATTTGGAGGAAGTAATGTTACTACAACAATTATTTTTGCAGTAATTGTACTAGTAATAATTATTTTCATTGTAATTTCATCAATAACTAGTAAAAAAGCTCAAAAAAAAGAACAAGCTAAAAGAAAAAAAGTAGTTAAAGAAGAAATCAAAAACTACTTGTCTCAGACTCAAAATTTAAAAAATATTAAATTAGAATATGAAAAAGTTTATGCTCGTAAAGGTCCAGAGTATAAATATAGAGATGTGTTTGATGTTATTGTACAAATGTATGAGCCAAAAACTAATGAATTGATAAAAACTGCTGCTTATGAAGTTGAAGGAATGACAACAAAAGCAGATAAAAAAACTTATACAACAGCTTGACAAGTCAATAAAGAATTGGATATTGAAGATACTAAAAAACGTATTGCTATTGCGGAAAAGAAAATAAAACTTTCAAAAGAAGAATTAAAAATTATGAAAGCAGAAAGTTTAGTAAAAAGTCGTGAGGCTAAGGCTAATTTAAAAGCAAAAGAAGCTAAATTAAAAGAAGTTAGAGCAAAAGAAAAAGCAAATCCAAATGTTAGAGTTGCAAGTGAATTGAAAGCAACAACAGTTAAATTTATTCCAAAAAGAAATAAATAAATTATAATCTTTATGCTATTTAAATAACATAAAGATTTTTTTATTAATTAAAGAAGTTATTATATAAAATATTTATTTATGAAATATTTTATATAATAATAAAGAAATAGAGGGATTTATATGATTTTAAAAAATGTTGTTAAGAAAGAAGATTTTAAAAAATGATTTACATCTTGTAATAAAGAAGCTTGAATATTTCATGATATTACAAATTTTGAAAAAGCTTTGGAATTAAAAAAACAAAAAGTTTATGAATATTTTTTAAAAACTGAAATAGATGATGGAGGTTTTGATACTTCATCTGGTTTTGACCCACTAGAACTTTATAGTGAATTATTAAACAAAGAAGATCTTTCAGAGGAAGAAGAAAAACAAAAAGAAACTTTATTAAAGACCTTAGAAAGTTTTGAAGGAATTGAGTTATCACCAATGAGTGCTGAAACAATTTTAGATGGAGAAGCTGTTGGACAAGCTGCTAGAGAATATTTTATTGAAAAACTTGAATCAGAAAACATAAAAAATAAAACAAATTTTAAATACTTTGATTTTCAACAATTTGGTTACGAACTATCTGCTAACAAAACAAAAGAAATATTACTAGACAGTGATTATAAATTATTTTTCGAACCCACTTTTGAAGTTTTTAGTGGAAAACTAAGAACAAGATGCGATGTGCTTTGAAAAAATCAAGATAATCAGTTTGAAATTATAGAAGTTAAAGCCTCAACAAAAGAAAAAAAAGAACATATCTTTGACTTGCTATATCAATATATTGTGGTTAGCAAAAATTATAATATTAAGGAAGTTAAGTTATGTTTGATAAATAACGATTATTATCGAGGCTTAGAACATCCTTTAGTATTGTTAGAAAATTTAGAGGATTTAGATTCAAAAGTTGATTATGAAAAAGAAGTTAAACCATTTTTAGAAAATGATTTTGAAGTAGAAAACACAAACGAACCAGAAGATATTAATTACCAAATTTTATTTAATGTTAAAAATAGAATTACTAAAAATAAAAAAACTATAAGTTTTAAAACATTGTTTGAATGTATATTATACTCTACTAATATTGAAGATATATTATTAGATATTTCTAATTCATTTGATAACGAAAACATATTAAAAAATGATCTTTGTGGAACTTATAAAATAGATTACAAAAACTTTGATTTGAAATTAGAAGAAAATAAATATTGTAAACATGTGGTCAATTGATTTGATAAAACTGATTATACTTTATTCAATCTTCCTAGATTCAAACAAAAAGCAGCAAAATATTTTAGACAATTTGATAAACTAAATTTAGAAAGTCTAACTTTTAATGACTTAACACAATTAGAAAAGCCTAGTTTAAAAGAATACTTTAATGATGATTTAAAAAAAATAATTATTAAAACAAATACTTATTTAAAAAATAATAAAGTTTTAGATCCAACCGATGTAATTGATTTAGAAAAGCTTGATGTTTTAGAAGAAGTTTTAAGAGAATATTATGATTTCCCTTTATATATGTATGACTTTGAAACTTCAAAATGAGCTATTCCAAAATATAATAAAACAAAAAGTTATCAACAAATACCTTTTCAATTTTCTATTCATATTTTAAAAGATGAAGATTATGACTTTAATCAACCTAATAAAACTATGGATCATTATAATTTTATTGCAAGTAGCATTGAAGATCCTAGACCTGATTTTATAAAACAATTTATAATAGCTTGTTTTTCAAAAGGTCCTGGTAGGTATGTTGCTTACAATAAATCTTTTGAAAGAATGGTTTTAAAAGATTTGATGACTGCTTTTCCTAAATATCTAAAACCATTAAAATATATTTATGAAAACACAATTGATTTAATGGACTTTTTTAAAAAACCAAAGAGTAATTGATTAATTTATCATCCCGACTTTAGAGGTTCTGCTTCTATAAAAACTACTCAGCCAACTTTGGATAGTTCTTTATCTTATAAAGATTTAAAAATTAATAAAGGTGATAAAGCTAGTTCTGTTTTTAGAAGATATGCAGATCAAACCTTTAGTCAAGAACAATGAGATCAACTTTACAAAAATGATATGCTTTTATATTGTGATCGTGATACTTTAGCTATGGTTGTTGTGTTACAAAAAATAATCGAAATTGTAAAAGAAGCTAAACCAGATATAGTAGAAAGAATTAGAAAGGTGAAATTAAATGAAGTATAAAGTTATATTTTGTGGAACTCCAAATATTGCAGTTGATGTTTTAAAAGGACTAGAAAAAATTGATATAGAAATTGTTGGAGTTATAACCCAACCTGATAAATTTATTGGAAGAAAAAAAGAAATTAAGTTTTCAGAAGTAAAACAATATAGTTTAGAAAAAAAATATAAAATATTACAACCAATTAAAATTAAAGATAGTTATGAAGAAATAAAAAATTTAAAAGCAGACTTTTTAGTAACTTGTGCATTTGGTCAGTTTATTCCACAAAATATTTTAGATTTGTTTAAAAATTGTATAAATGTTCACGGATCAATTTTGCCTAAATATCGTGGTGGTAGTCCGATCCAGTATGCAATTATGAATGGAGACAAACAAACTGGTGTAACTCTTATGAAAATGATAAAACAAATGGATGCTGGAGAAATTTATGTCACAGAAAAAATTGATATATTAGATACTGATGATAGTGGAAGTCTATTTTTAAAAATGGGAAGTCTAGCAAATAAAATGATTGAAAAATACTTAATTGATATTTTTGAAAATAAAATTCAAGGAGTAAAACAAGATGAAACAAAAGCAAGTTTTGCATATAATTTATCAAATCAAGAAGAAAAAATAGATTGGTCAAAATCTAATGTTGAAATAATAAATTTCATTAAATCACAATCTCCAAGTCCCATTGCTTTTACTTTCTTAAATAACGAAAGAATAAAAATAAAAAAAGCAAGATTAATTAAAGAGGATGAAATATTTATCTCATTAATGAAAATCTTTGTGCCAGGAGAAATAATTAATTTAGACAACGAAGGTATAATAGTTCAAACAGGAGATGGAATATTAAAAGTTTTAGAATTACAAAGAGCTGGCAAAAAAATGGGAAGTGCAGGATTATATAATTTTTCAAATTCTCCTTTTTTACCTACTTCTATGTTTAAATAAATACCAATAAAAACTTTTTTTGTATATAATCAAGATAGAAAATATATAAGGAGAATATATGCTAGTAAACGATTTAAGACCAGGAACAACATTTTTATATGAAGGAAATATTTTTGTAGTATTAGACTATTCATTTTCAAAATCTGGTAGACAACAAGGAAAAGTAACTGTTAAAGTAAAAAACTTAAGAACTGGAGCAAGAGTTGAACTTACATTTACAGGTGGAGATAAAGTAGACAAAGCTATGGTTGAAAAAAAAGATATGCAATATCTTTATAATGATGGAAATAATTGTATGTTAATGAATACAGAAACTTATGATCAAGTAGAAATTGCTGCAAACAAATTAGAATGAGAGTTAAAATTTTTAGTTGAAGGAACTATGGTTAAAATGACCGAATATGAAGGAGAAGTATTAGGTATTACTATTCCTGAAAAAATTGAACTAACTATTACAGAAGCAGAACCTGCTGTTAAAGGTGATACTTCAAGTGGTGCGCAAAAAAAAGCTATTTTAGAAACTGGATTGGAAATTATGGTGCCTTTATTTATAAAAGAAGGAGAAAAAATAATTATTAATACAACTGATGGAAAATATTCAGGTAGAGCATAATTTAATTTTCATTTTGGTATAATTAAAAAAAAGGAAAGATAAGTATGTACATTTCGATAGATTATAACGAAAAGGGAAACCTTGAAATTGAAGAAAAAGCAATTGAAAAAATGATAGAGTTTCATGTTATTAGTAATACAAAAGGAATAACTGATGTAAAAGCATCTTTTAGTTTACATCATGAAAATACTTTATTTATTTTGATTAAATTATTTGTAAAAAATAAAGAAGAATTAGAAATTAACGAAAAAGAACTTACTTCTAAAATTGAAAAATCAATTCAAAAAACATTTCTTTATAAACCAAAAAATGTAGCTTTTGCTTATATTAAAAAATAACTAGAGACTAGTTATTTTTTATTTTAAAAAAACTCAAACCATTATTAAACTAATTGATTTAATTTGATATAATTATTTAAATAAATTAATTCTATTTGTAGCAATGTAGTCTGGTTGGACTTTAAAAATAGCAAAAAATAGTGTATAATAATTAAGTCTTATAGGTAAAAATTAGGAGGAAATTAATATGGCTACACAAAAAAAAGTAAGTGGGAAAAAAAAGGAATTAACTAAACCAGGTTCAGAATATATTTGACAACCTTTTAGTCAAAAATCTTTAGCTTTAATTAATAAATATAATTTACAAACAGAAGAAAATTATAAAAAATTAATTTCTTCTTTTGATAGAATTCAATCATTACCAGATGATGATCCAAGAAGACCTAACCTTATTGAATTATGAGAAGGTGAATTTAATAGATTGTTTAAACACTTTTGACAAACTTTTGCAGCAAGTAGTAAAAGACAAGATAGTAGTGTTGCAGGTTGAAAAGAAAGATTAGATGTAAAAGTTGTGCCAAATACTCCTGATGCAAAACGTCAAGACTTGTTGTCAAGATTATCTGGTTCTGGTAGTACAGGTAGAAGTGCTCAAGAAGAAATTTTATCAAGAGCAGGATTTCAAAGTACTGTAACAACTGAACCGTTTAGTTTTAGAGCTCAACCAAAAACTGGGCAAAGTTTATATGAAATAGAAAATATTTTAGATTCTGCAGAACAAGCAGGTGTTGCTAAACCAGGAAGTATTCTTGAAAACAACGACCAAAGCGCTTATCTAGCAGGAAATAATTCAGGTTGAGTAGAAAATGAAACCAAAGAAAATGAAATTGAACTTGATGAAGAAACACAAATTATGACTCAAGAAGTTAAACCGGATCCAAATTTATTAGATTTTGTTAATGGTACAGGTTCAGTAATTGAAGAAGTTGAAGAAGAACAACAAAATGAATCATCACAAGAAAAGTCAGGTTTTTATTCAAATGACGAAGAAGTAAAAGAGTTTGTTGGGGATGAAAATATGAGTCGTCAGCAATTCAATATTTTAAATAATATTCAAGCAGAACATATTCCTCCTCAGGATGCTGATGCATTAGCTGTATTAGAATTAGGAACTGAATTTTTCCAACAACAATTAGGTAGACATGGGTTAACAGCAGAACCAATGCAAGAAGGTGATTCACCATTTGTATATACTGATAAAGATAATTTAATAAATCCTGAAAAAAGAAATATTTTATCAAGAGAAGGATTTGAGTTATATCAAAATAATGAAACTAGTGGTTTAAAAGCTGAAGGAAAACCTAATTACGATATTAAAACAGGAGAAATTTCAAAACCATTCCATGAAATTAGACCAGTTGGTAATTATGGTATAACTTATGATTATAAAAAACGTCCATCAATGCAAGACTTCTTTGAATCACAAGAAAAAGAAGGTCGTGTTATTGATGAAATGACACAAAAAATTGAATTTTTAAGAGATTTACGTAACGAACGTCGTCATAGAATTAATATGATGAAAATTGAACGTGCAAATAGTTATATTGTTGCAAGAGCAAGAAGAATGGCAGAAGCACGTGAACTTAGAAGATTAAAAAGACGTGAAGAAATTAATTTAAAAGCTATTGAAAAAGCTGAAAGAATGAGACGACTTCATGAACGTCAAAAACTTATTGAGTTAATGAAAGAGCGTCAGTTAAAAAGAGCTGAAGAAAAACGTGTTGCAACTGTTCTTAAACTTGAAAGAGAAAGACGTTTGGAAAGAGATGCAAAATATAGATCTGAGATTGCTTCTATAGATGCACAAATTAGACACGAACAAGAATTAATTAAACGTACAGAATTAAAAATGAAAGCCTACTTCACAAAAGTTCATGACGATCAGTTGTTTGACGAGTCATTAAGAGTTGCCAAAAAATCTAATCAGTTTATAAAATTAGAACAAAAAGCAGAATTAATGCAAGAACTTGAAGAACAAAAAAGAAAAGATAGAATTGAAAAAATTAGTAGAAAATTTAACAAGAATATCAAGTAGCAATTGTAAATGGGCAGAGTATATTTTATTGTACTTTGCCATTTTTTATTAAATAGAAAGGAAGTGAACCAATGGCAGCAAAGAAAAAAAATAAAGTAAAATATCCAGATGAAAATTATTTGAAACAAGTTGGATTAACAACTTCTTCGATTAACGCTTTAACAGGTCAAATCGGTAGAACAGCTCAAAAAATTACAGAAATAAAGTTACATCAGTCAGTTATTAAAATGCAAAATGTAATTAACGCTAAAGAAAATTTATCTAAGGTAGACCATGAAAGAAGAAATCGAATTTCAAATTTAAAAGATAAACATAAAGATGTTTTAGAAAAATTAGAACTATTGGACAAAAGAAATAAAACCTATGTAAATACTAAAAAACTTGATTATGAAATCTTACAAGAAGAAAGAAGAAAAAAAGCAAAACAAACTAAAACTAACTCGCTAATGGTTTCTCCCGACTTTGATAAATTAATTAAATCTGCAGCAAATATTTATTTACAAAATACAAAAGTTAATAAAAGAAAAATTAAAGAACATTCATCAAATACTTTAACAAGAAATATAGTAAAAAATGATATTAATGATATTTTTAAACTTAAAGATAATAAAAAATTTTCTTTTAAGAAAAGTGAACCAAAATCAAATGTTCCTATAAGAAGTGCAAATTTATTAAGTGGATTTGATTTTACAAGTGAGTCAACTAAATTTTTTGCAAAAGAGTTAGGTTGAATAGAGAGAGATAAACCAAAAAGAATTTTTGAATCTCCTTTAGCAAGTTATAATACAAAAAAATTAGATAGTAAAGAACAACGAGATAAAGGTGAAAAAATTAATGAAAATCAAACTTTAAAAGAAGATTTAAATAAAGAAAATGAAAATCAAACTCATCAAGAAATGGATTTAAAAACAATTGATGAAATGGTTAAAAAATATGCAAAAGAAGTTGAAAAAATTAATAAACAAAAAGAAAAAAAAGAAATTGAAGCAATAAATATTTCAAAAATTACTAAAAAAATTCTAGAACAAAGCCCTTTGGCAAAATTATCAAGAGATAATAAAAAGAAATCTGTAACTCCAAAAGGTATTGATATTAGTAAAATACCATCAATAGTTTTTGATGAAAAAAAGTAATAGAGGTGGAAAAGATGGCAAAAATAATAAAAGAAAAAGAAAAAGATTTTGTACTAATTTCAGAAAAAACAAAAGCAAGAATTAAAGGGTTAATCGAAAAACGATTAACTACTCAAACTGTTGCACTATTCGCTCAAGAATATGAAAGTTATGATTATGATATTAGAAGTGAAATAATTCAATATATTTTATTTTTACTTGAAAAAGCACAAAATGAATTAGAATTTAATACTTTAAAAAAACCAACTGAATGAGATCAAAAAGCTTTTGAAAGAAGAAGATTAGAATTTATTGAAAAACAAACAAATGTTAAAAAAATTCAAGATGCCTTAAAAATTAAAGAACCACATAATAATGAACTTTTAGCTAAAAATCAGCAAAAACTAACTCAAAAATCTAATGAAAAACCTAAAGAAGAGTTGTTGGTAAAACAAGAAGAACCAAAAATTACAAAAGAAAAAAAAGCTCAAAACTCAAAACAAGAAAAATCTATTGAAATAAGATTAAGAGAAGCTGCTTTAAGAGAAGCAAAAGAAGCAAAAGAATTAGCAGCAAAAAAAGCTAAAGAAGAGCAACAAGCAAAAGAATTAGCTGAAAAAAAAGCAAAAGAACAACAACAAGCTAAAGAAGCAGCTGAAAAATTGAAAAAAGAAAAAGAATTAGCAGCAAAACAAGCTAAAGAAGCAGCTGAAAAAAAAGCAAAAGAACAACAACAAGATAAAGAAGTGAGTTCTAAAGTCAATAAAGCAAAACAAGTTGCAATTAAAAAAGATGTACAACCAGAAGTTAAAATAGTTAGAACGCAAAGAGATTATGAAAAAGAACAAGCAGAAAAAGAAAAATTATGAAAAGAATTATATGGAAAATCAAGAGTTCAAACTAACGAAGCAAAAAGACCATCAACTAGTTCTTTTGTAGGTAGTGCTAAAAATACAGATAAAACTCCGCTTATCAAAGAAGAAGCCTTAGTTAATTTTAAACTTTATGGTCATACTTATCCTATCGAAGAGTTGACAGATCCAAAACATAAATTGTATTTCTTTTGAACAACTATAAAAAATAAATATAGATCTGGCAACTTATCAGTTTGATTGAAAGATCAGTCTAAATTAAAAAACTGATGAATATATAAAAAACGTTTAAAAGCACAAAAACATGCTTTTAAAACTTCTTCCTCAACAAATACTCAACCTCAAAAAAAAGAAGTTGTAGTTAATAAAAATAATTTAGAAAAAGAAAATACTCAAAAAACTAGTGATTAAGCATAAACTGTTTAAAAATTGTTGATAGAAACGAGATGTTTATATGGAAGTTATTGAATATTATAGCATTGGAACTGCATTAGTTATTTTATTTTTAATAGGTATTGTTTCAATAACAACTGGTTTTTTAATTAAAAAAAATAACAATAAAAAAATAGTTAAACAAATTACAAAAATTCCATACTTTACAAATGAAGGTCATGGTAAAGAAAAATGATGAGTATCAAATAAAGGGGAATTGGAAAAAAAGGGAATTAAATCACAAGATTTTAATTACAAAATCGCTTTTTTTAATTATTATGAAAATTTTTCAAAAGATTTTTTTAATTCAAAATATGTAAGAACAAAGTCATATTTAATAAAATTTTTAGATATAAAATCAACTAATAAAACTATTGCAAAATTAAAATTGTATACAAAATGTTTAGAAAACATTTGATGAAAAAAATATCGTATATTTATGAAAGAAAGTTTAGAAGAAATACCAACGTTAACATCTTCGCCAGCTTACTTTTTTTATAAATATTACTTTATGTTTTTACAAGAATTACGAAAAACTCTAGCATTTTATTTAACTAATCACATAATTCCAAATACAATTTTTTTAGAATTAAAAACAATACATTTTGAAAAATTTGGAATTAGAAAAGTTTCTGATCCTAAAAAAAATATAGCATTTGCTTTTATGCAAGTTGTAAAAGAATCTGAAACCCTAATTGATAGATTAAGTAAACAATTTTTTGATGAACTAGAAAACAAAGGAAAAGATTGAAGTATAGATTATAAAAATAATCATGAAATCAAAAATGTTTTTAAAGAAAATGATTATATAAAAAAAATATATTTGAAACAAAAAAGTAAGACAAATAAGAAAAAGTATAATGTTAAACAAAATGTAAATAATAATCAAACAAAGGATTTAAACTAAAAAATATCTACATTAGATATTTTTTTAACTTTTTTACTAAAATATTAATCTTCAAAAAGTTGTATAATAATCAAGAGGTGCTTTTTATGAATTTTAAAGCTAGTGATGCAATTAATTTAGTATTTACTTTAATAGGGAATGCAACTGCAAAATCAATATTAAGTATTAGAAATAATTTAGAAAAAAGAAAAATATTATCAAATGAGATTAAAGATTTTTACAGAGAAAATTATAAAAAAAATGTAAAAAATGAACATGAATTAATTAACCTATTTGATGCTAAAAATTGAAGTTTTTCAATTGATAAAAAAGAAATAGAAGAGTTAAAGAACTTTTTCTTTGAAAACTTTTTTGTTAAAAATGATTATAATTACTATTTAGAACACAAACACGTTCTAGAAGAAATTAATAAAATATATCAAAAAGCATTGGATAATGCATTTGTAATTGATAAATCACAAATTGATTGAAAAAAAACTATAAGAGTTATAGAATCAAGATTTTTGACATGAATAAACAATAAAAATTTAAAACAAAATCATGAACTTAAAGAAAAATTATTAGTTATTATGATAAGTTTAAATGAGTCTAATGATAAAGGTTATACTTTAAAATATAAAAATTTATTGAATAATTTAGATAGATATAAAAAATTTGTAAATGACTATGATCAAAAAATAATTGAAAACAATACGGTAAATTTACAATTTTATAATAAGTATCAAAACATTTTAAATATTCATAATTGTTGTGATTATAATATGACAATTGATGAATATTTGGATTATGAAAACATCATAAAACAAATTAAAAAACTTCCAGATAATGGTGAGTTGTGAGATTTTGATTTTACTATTGTTCTTTTAAAAAGAGTATTTTTTTGTTCTATCATAAATAATCTTTTTACAATTCATTCTGAGGATGTGCCAAGAGCCAAAATCGAGATGATTTTATCAAATGGTGGATTTAGAATTGATTTTTCAAAAGAAAGTTTAAAAAATCTCTATATCGCATTAACACAAAATGAAACTAAAATTAAAGAATTAATAAAATTTAGTTCAAAGCGATTAAATTTAAATTTAATCGAACTTATAAGAAGTTTAATAAAAAACCTGTTACTTTCAACAAATTTAGAACAATTTCAAAATTATAATAAAGAAGAAACCTTTAATATACCTAATCTAAAAGTACTGTCTTGTTATTCTATTTTAATAGGAAAAGTAATAAATTTTCATTTATCAAGTATTAATGAGACAATATTTGCTTATCCAGAAAAAAATTCAATAAATTTTGAAATAGCACTTGTAGATACTTTGTTAAATTTTAATAATAAAAATGATATTATAGATATTTTAAAAACTAATTTTAAAGAAATCAGAAATTATCCAAGTACTGTAATTATCAAATCAATTGATTTTATTGAATACTTATCTAATGTTGAAAATATTTAAAATCATTTCTTTGAAACGAATTTTTTATCGAAAGAAAGGGTCACATGTGTTGTAAATGTTCTAAAAATATTTTTAATAATTGTTCATGCTCTATTTATGAAGTAAATTGTACTAATTCATGTTGTTGATGTTGTAGTTTTGATAAATTTGAGTTTGATAATTTAAAATTTAATTATTTTAATGAAATATT
This sequence comes from Spiroplasma gladiatoris, assembly GCF_004379335.1. NCBI lineage: Bacteria > Bacillati > Mycoplasmatota > Mollicutes > Entomoplasmatales > Spiroplasmataceae > Spiroplasma > Spiroplasma gladiatoris. The sequence continues at coordinate 407,134 of NZ_CP038013.1, forward strand.
AATAGAGTTAGAAAAAGTTTTATCAAATCATAAACATTTAAAAATAGTAAAAAAAGTATTAAAACAATCGTTACAAGATTTAAATAGTTTAAAAAAAGAATTTAAAGTTATATCTGAAAAAAATTATTTAAAAATTATTGATAATGCATCAGATATAAAAATCGCTTGTATTGAAATAGAAACTGACTTGGGTTATAAAATTAGAAATATTTTAAAACAATGAGAAATTCAAATTGAAATAATATATTTAATTATAAATTTCGAAGAAGAATACTTTAGTAAAAAAGTATATGTAAGTTTAAGCAAATATATTTTATTTATTTATAAATATATGTACAGTTTTGCGAACTTATTTAAATTAATTTCAAATACACCTGAAAACATCAGTTTAATTGAAACTATTAAAGAAAAATTTATTGATTTAGATAATAGTATTAAAGATCTAGATTATAAATTAAAATTAAAAATTTAAAAAATATGTACTCACTTAAAATAAATATTTCTTTTGCAATTTTTATTTTAAAATATGAACAAAAAATGAGGATAAAAAAATGCAAAAAATAAAACTAATAGCAATTGACTTAGATGGTACATTGTTATATCAAAATAAAATTGCAAGTCAAGAAGAAGTTAAGTATCTAATAGATTTACAAAAAAAAGGTTATAGTGTCATCATTGTTACAGGTAGAAATTATCAATCTTGCTATAAATTTGCAAAAAAATTAAAAATAAATAAAAACTTTAACTATTTAATTTGTGAAAACGGAGCTTATGTAACAAGAGCAAATAAATTTTTACCCGATCTTATTGACTTTATCAATAAAAAAGATTGTAAAGATTTATATGAGTACTTTTCTAAACTAGAAATACCTTTTTTTGGTCAAAAATGTATGTCTCCTAAAAAGTTATTTTGTAGTGAACCAAGCAAAATTAGCAAAAAAAGTTATAAATACAAAACTTATATTATAAAAAAAAGTTTTGATTTTAGTGGTATGACTTTTATTGGAACTCATTTTAAAATTGATAAAGATTATGAAACCATTGCTAAGGAAATTGAAACTAATTTTAGTTCTAGATTAAAAATCTCTCATAGTTTTGGAGATAATGATGGACTTATTTATTATATGTTTTCTTCTAAAAATACAGATAAAGGATCAAAAACTTTAAAACTAATTAATTCTTTAGGATTTGAAAATGAACAAATTCTTTATTTTGGGGATGGAGATAATGATGCAAGTGCTTTAGAATTATTTGAAAATAGTGTAGCTATGGGTAATGCACAAGAATCTGTAAAACAAAAAGCTAAATACATAACTAAAAAATGTACAGAAGAAGGTATAATGAATTTTTTAAAAACTAATAATATTAAATAATAAAAGAGATTTAACCTTGATAAATGCTTAATAATATTGCTAAATACCATATATATTTGTTATAATAAAATTTGTATGAATATGTATAAATAGGAGGCATATAAAATGAAATTTAACGCTAAAAAATTAGTTGATCAAGGAATAGGGATTTGAACTGTAACAATTGATGGAAATGAATGAGAAAACGCAGTCAAAAAAGGAAAGAATAAAGTGGCTGCTTCAATTAAAATCGATGGTTTTAGAGAAGGGAAAGCCCCAAAAGAAATGGTTGAAAAATATTTAACACCAGTTAAATATTTAAATGCTGCAGTTCAATCGGTTATGGCAAAAGCATGAGATTTTGCAAAAGAGCAAAAAACAGATGTAGAACCATTTTCTTCTCCAACTCCAACTCCAACAAAAATCTCTGAAAAATCATGTGAACTAGAGTTTCGTTTTGATTTAAAACCAGAAATTGAAATTGGTGAATATAAAGGAATTAAGTCTAAGGATTTAGTAAAAGAAGATTTTAAAGCTACAAAAGAAGAAATTGAAACAGCAATTAATCAATATCGTGAAAGATTTGCGTTAGAAAAAGACAAAGAAGATGGAGTTATTGCTAAAGGTGATGTTGCCGTATTTGACTTTGAAGGGTTTGTTGATGGGGTTGCTTTTAAAGGTGGAAAAGGATTAGATTTTAGATTAGTTATTGGTTCTAACCAAATGATACCTGGTTTTGAAGATGAATTAATTGGAAAAAAATTAGGAGAATCAAAAATTAATGTGACATTCCCAAAAGATTACACTCCAGAATTATCTGAAAAAAAAGCAGAATTTGTTATTAATGTTAAATCAGTTAAAGAAAGAATTCTCCCTGAAAAAGATGATGAATTAGCAAAAGATTTAAACTTGCCTAATATCAAAACTTATAAAGAATTAGAAAATAGTGTTAAAGAGCAAATTATAACTCAAAAAACACAAACATCTAAAAATGCTTTTGTAAATAAAGTAATAGATATTATAATTGAAAACTCAAAAATACAATTACCAAAATCAGCAATTAATAAAGAAATTGACAATTTGTATAAAGAATTTGAAGCAAGAGTTGCTAATGAAAAATTAACTATGAAAGAATATAAGAAAAAAACAGGTCTTACAGATGAAGCGATTAGAGCAGAATTATTTGGAGATGCAAAAAGAAAAATTTGTAGTTATTTGGTAACCGATAAAGTAAGAAATAATGAAAAATTTGAACCAACCAAAGAACAAGTTGAAGAAAAATATAGCAAGTTAGCAGCTCAATTTGGAATTGAAGTTGATTATATTAAAAATACAATCTTACCTGAAGTTCAAGTAAGAGAAGAGATTATTAGAGAACAACTTGTAGACTTTTTATACGAAAATAATGGTTAAAATATGAGATTTCTCATATTTTTTTAATTTTTTAGCACTTAATGCTTGAAAGTGCTAAAAAGTATGATATTATTATTTTGTACCAAAATAGGAGGAATAATATGAAAGAAACAAAAAGATTACCTTTACTTGTAACAAGGGGTAGTTATGTTTATCCAAGTTTTGAACAAGTTTTAGAAATTGGACGTGACAAAACAACATTAGCTGTTAAAGAAGCAGTTCAAAATAATGACGGATTAATTTTAATCGTGTCACAAAAAAAACCATTAGAAGATGATCCAGACACAAATGAATTATTTAACTTTGGGGTACTTGCAAAAGTAAACATTAAAAAAGAATGAAAAGATGGTACTTTAACTGTAAATATAAAAACTATTTCAAGAGCTTCAATTAGTTCAATTGAATTAGATGGATACTATTCAGCAGAATATGAAGAAAAAATCCCAAATAACAAAAACAACAAAGAAGATGTTGAAAAAATTACAAAACACATTAAACAAATGATTGCTAGTCAAGATGAGTTTCCTTCAGAAGTTGAAGAAATTATAAAAGATTCTTCTGCAAATACTGATGCTAGTTTTTTAGTTGACAGCGCTGCGCATTTAATGCCGTTTATGCCTATTGAAAAAAAACAAGCTATTTTAGAAGAAATTGATCCAGTAAAAAGAATTGCAATCATTAATGATTTCTTAGATGAAAAACGTCAATCAGCTGATATTGAAACTTCAATTAGCAAAAAAATTAAATCAAGAGTAGATGAACAACAAAGAGAATTTTACTTAAGAGAAAAATTAAAAGCTATTAAAGAAGAGTTAGGCGATATGGACGGAGAAGGTGATGATATTAAAAAATACAAAAAACGCCTTGAAACAGAACCTTTCCCAGAAAATATTAAAAAACGTATAAGTCAAGAAATTGAAAGATATGAAGGTTTACCTTCTTCTTCAAGTGAAGCAAACATCATTAGAACTTATATTGACTGAATGATGCAAACACCATGATGACAAAAAGCAGAAGAAAAAACTGACCTAAAATTTGCAAAAGAAGTTTTAGATAAACATCATTATGGTTTAGAAAAAGTTAAAGAAAGAATTATCGAATATTTAGCAGTTAAACAAAATACAAACAAAGTTAAAGGTCAAATCATTACTTTAGTTGGTCCTCCAGGGGTTGGTAAAACAAGTTTAGCAAAATCTATTGCTGATGCAATGGGTAGAAACTTTGTAAAAGTAGCACTTGGTGGAATTAAAGACGAATCAGAAATTAGAGGTCACAGAAAAACTTATATTGGAGCTATGCCAGGAAGAATCATTCAAGGTATGAAAAAAGCTGGAGTGAAAAACCCAGTATTCTTACTTGATGAGATTGATAAGATGGCAAGTGATTATAGAGGCGATCCTGCCTCAGCAATGCTTGAAGTTTTAGATCCAGAACAAAACTCAAAATTTTCAGATCACTATTTAGAAGAAGAATATGATTTAAGTGATGTTGTATTTATAGCAACAGCAAACTATCCTGATGGAATTCCTGAAGCTTTATATGACAGAATGGAAATCATAGAACTTTCAAGTTACACAGAAATTGAAAAATTTAAAATTGCAAATGAATATTTAGTACCAAAAGTACTTGAAGATCATGCGGTAACAGCAGAGCAAGTTCAGTTTACAACAGAAGGATTAAATGAAATTATTAAACATTACACTAGAGAAGCTGGGGTTCGTCAATTAGAACGTTGAATCGCTTCAATTACAAGAAAATTTGTTGTAAAAATGCTAAATAAAGAAATTGATAAACTAGTTGTAACTCCAGAAGTTGTAAATGAATTACTAAAAAAACGTATTTTTGAACATACTGAAAAAGAAAAAGATGCACAAGTTGGAGTTGTAACAGGTCTTGCATATACTCAATTTGGAGGAGATATTTTACCAATTGAGGTAAATCATTTTCCAGGAAAAGGTGGACTAGTATTAACTGGTAAACTTGGAGATGTTATGAAAGAATCTGCAACAATTGCTTATGACTTTGTTAAATCTAATTTCAAATCATTTGGAATTCCTAAAGAAGTTTTTACAGAAAATGACATTCACATTCACGTTCCTGAAGGGGCAGTTCCAAAAGATGGACCGAGTGCTGGAGTAACAATTACAACAGCTATAGTTTCTGCATTGACAAATAAACCAGTTCCAAAAGATATTGGAATGACAGGAGAAATTACTTTAAGAGGGCTGGTATTCCCAATCGGAGGATTAAGAGAAAAATCTATATCTGCTAATAGAAGTGGATTAAGTAAAATCATAATTCCTTTTAAAAATCAAAAAGATATTGAAGATATTCCTGAAGAAGTTAGAAATGCATTAAAAATTGTACCTGTTCAAAGATATGAAGAAGTATATGAAGAAGTATTTGGAGCAAAACCAGCTGCATTTACAACTGAGTTACCAATTGCAACTTCATCTGATCCAGGTGCTAAATCAGCAGAAAGTCATTAATATTTAAATCAACACAAGAATGTGTTGATTTTTTATTTAAAATAATAAGGTAAGCAGGAGATAAAATGGCAAAAGCGTTAAGTTATTTATTAAGACCTAATTCATTAAAAGATGTTGTTGGACAGACCCACTTGTTAGGTGAAAATGCAATAATCAATAAAATGGTAGAAAAAAAATTTTTAGCAAATTTAATTTTTTATGGACCACCAGGAATTGGAAAAACTTCAACTGCAATAGCTCTTGCAAAAGATTTAGATTGTGATTTTATACAATTTAATGCATCAAAAGATAAAAAAGAAACATTATTAAAAGCAATTGAATCAAAAAATTTTAACAATCAATTAATATTGATTATTGATGAAATTCATCGAATGAATCGAAACATCCAAGATTATCTTTTAGATTTTTTAGAACAAAGAGAAATAGTTGTTTTTATTACAACAACAGAAAATCCTTATTTTGTAATAAATCCCGCAATAAGAAGTAGATGTACAGTTTTACAGTTAAAAGAAATATCAAATGATGAAATGTTTTTAGGTCTCAAAAATATAATTAAAAATAATCAAATAGAAATAAATATAAGTGATGATAACTTAAAAGTAGTTTGTAATTATTCAAATGGTGATTTAAGATTTGCACTTAATGCAATTGAAATATTAATTAACTTATATGGTGATCAAGAAATTGATATAAATACTTTAAAACTTATTTTTGATAGAGCAAATATTAAAGGTAGTGCAGAAGGTGATGAATATCATGATTTAAAAAGTGCTTTGCAAAAATCAATTAGAGGTAGTGATGTTAATGCATCGCTTCATTATTGAGCAAGACTTATGGAAATTGGTGACTATGAAATTTTAATGCGTAGAATGCAAATCATTGCATATGAAGATATTGGTCTTGCAAATCCCGCAATTGCTCAAAGAGTAATATTAGCTTGTCAAGCATTCCGTGAAATTGGTATGCCAGAAGGTAAAAAAATCTTAGGAATGGCTATAATTGAAATGGCTTTAAGCGAAAAATCTAATTCAGCTTATTTAGCGATTGAACAAAGTTTGAAAGATGTACAATCAGGTTTAACCCCACCAATTCCAAATTATTTAAGAGACAATCACTATGCGAACGCTAATAAACTTGGAGTTAAAGGATATATTTATCCCCATGATTATAAAAATGCTTGAGTTGACCAACAATACCTTCCTGATAAAATTAAAACAAAAGTTTATTTTAATTTTAAACCTCATTCAAGTTATGAAAAAAAACTAAAAGAAATATATGATAAATTTACTAAAAATATTAAATAAGAAAGGGTGTAAATATGTTATCAACTTATAAAATAAAACAAGATTTAGCAAAAACTGGATATAATTGATTTCCTAATTATAAAGATATACTTGAAAAAGTTTGAGCAAACATGGAATCATATTTTGATGATGATGAAGAAGTTCAATCAGCTTTATGAGCAAGTTTTAAAAGATATGAAGATAAAAATATTGGTATTGTGTTTATAACTTCGAAAAGAACTTTTACGATTGAAACAGCTGATAGTGATGCAAATACACAAGTTAGATATTTACCAATTGATTCTTATAGTTTACAAAAAATTCAAATGCAACTTGCTAAAAGCGGAGGATTAAACTATGTAAGTTTACAAAATGATAGTTTTGGAAATGGTATAACTTTTGCATGTCCAAATCCTGATGTTGTGAAACACTTTGTCGAAACCTTAAGAGGAAGAAGTAATGCTGAAATTGAAATACTTCCAGAATCTGATGAACCACTACTAGCAAATAATGAAATAAAACAAGTAATTGATAAAGATTTAAATAAAGCAAAAGAAAATAAACCACATAAATTTGAAGAAAAACATGAAGACAAAGCACCTATGAAAGAGCATGATTTATGAAGAAAAGCACCTCCTGAAAATATACAAAAAGAAGTTGTTATTAAAGTTGTTCCTCCAAAAAAAGTAAAACCAGATAAAAAGAAAATAACTGGTTATGCTTCAAAATGAAAGTCAAAACTTTGATTATTATGATTTTTATTACCCATCGGACTAATTGCAATCGTTTTATCAATTATGTTTTTAGTTTAAAAAAAATCTCGTTTAGAAACGAGATTTTATATTTTTCTTATACTTTCAATTGTTCAACTTTTTTTTGTTACATATTCTAGTAAATTAACTTCATAAGTATATTCTTTTTTATCATCTGGAGAAGTATAAGTTATTCTTATTCTTATTTTTCCATATTTGTTATTATCAGTAATATCAGAATAAGACACTAATTTGTATGAAAAATTCTTTGCATCAGTATATTTTGCAATATGTTCTTTTATATATAATTTTTTTATTTCTGTAATTGCTTTAAAGTCATTTAATGCAGAATCTCTAATCTTAATAATTCCTGAGTCATCAAAGATGGTTTCAGCTGCAAATAAAGGAGAATCTTTTCTAAATGTTTTTTCACCTTCAACATAACCCATAGCATATAAAGCTCCTTTTGTTCCAGAATAATATTTATTTGAACTAGAATCTTTTATTGCATAACCAGGAAACTTAATCAGTGCAAGTGCAACAGTCATTAAGTTATATTTGCCATCATCACTTCCAGAAGTTCCTTCTAAATCTTTTACAGGAGTTGGTGTTGTAGAACTATTGCTTTGTGAAACATCTTTTTTATAATAAACTGCTATTTTGCTTTTATCACTTAGACTTTCAACTAAAGTGTTAATTCCTTCTTGAACTTTTCCTTTTTTATTTTTTTCTTTATTATTTTTATAATCAATGTCACTTTCAAAAGAATTACTAAATGCTTTTAAAACTTCATTAATATTTACTCCACTACCAAAATCCATATTAATTAAATTTATAAAGTTTATAGGTTTGTCTTCAACCTTTTTACCTGTTAATTCTGTTATAAGAGTTGAATCTTGATCTCATAAAACTCTAAATCCATGCTCCAATTTTTTAAACGATTGCTCACTAATATTTATACCTGTATCTACAAATGTATTAATAGTTTGTATCAAAGAAGCAATTCCTTGTGCGTTTCTATCGTTTGAAATTGTATCTAAAACAACCCCAGCTAATCTAGAAATTGCTTTTCCACCAAGTCCTTTTATTATTGAAGGAACTTCTACTCCATCAATTAGGTCTAAAATCTTATAACCAACACCTTGAATAACTCCGTTTAAGAAAGAATCAACTCCAACAACTTCTTTGCTAAACATCCCACCAGTTAAAGCACCTAATTTTACAATATCGATCAAGTTGGCGTTTGCAGATAATTTATAATCAGTTCCGAGTTTATTATCTTCTGAACGATTAGCGTTTGAATACATTAATAGAAAAAATATTCTTTGCATGTTATAACCGTTTTTATCATCAGCATAAATTGCTTTTTGTAAATTTTTTAATAAAGTATAAACACTAAATTTAACTTTTTTAATTTCTCGATTATCTTTTTTATAATTGCTTTCAATAATTAAAGTGTCTTCTCCTTTTTGATCATTTATTCTTGTTAAAAAGTCTTTATTATGCTCAACAACATCATTTAAAAGAGTTTTTGACTTTAAGTAAAATAAATTTTCACTATTAACATCTGATCCTAATTTATCCTCCATTTCTTGAAAATCAATAACACCAAGATTGATTACTAAACTACAAACTATATAAAGAATGTCGGGTATTTTTTCAATTAAAGCTATATAATTTAATTTATCTTTATTTTTAATTAGATAAGCAATATTTTCTCCAAGACTTTTTCTAAATCAGTCTGGGTCAACAATTGGATGATAATTATCAAATTTTAGTTGATCTTCTATATCGCTTCTTGAATCTCCCTCCTTATAGTTTCTTCCGCTTAATCTAATTAATAATTTATTTAATCTAACCAAAGCAGATTGTTGTATAACTTTTGGGGTTAAAACTAAATTAGTATCAATAGCTTCATCACTTGTTTGTATAAAACCAGGATGTTCTTCTTTTTCATCATCTGTTAATTCATAACTTCCTTTAAAATCACTTAACATAACTTCGTTTATATACTCTTCTAATATAAAAGGAATTTCAGTAGAAGTTCCACCTTGTCCTAGTAAGATTTGAATGAGTTCACTAGAAACAACCGGATCAATTGTGCCATGATTGATAAAATTAATATTTAAAATCATTCTACAAATTATTGAAATTAATCCTGTTTTTTTAAAATCGTTAATTAATTGTTGAGCATAAGGTGACAAATATTTTAGTGAATTTAAAGCATTATTATCAATTTTAAATTCAGTTCCGTTTTCACTTAAAAATCCAGAAACTTGTGGTAATAAACTTTCTAATATTCCTCCCAAAGAAGGTTTAATTCCTCCAGCTGACTTAATAGCTGCTAAAGCAGTTGATCCACCATCAATTATGCTATCTGCATAAGAGTTTGGAGACAAATTACTTTTTAAATTATAAGCATTTTGGTCTTTTAAACTATTATAAAATTTTCTATCTAAAGGATCTTCAAAAGTTGCATTAATATAATCACTTGTTTTTGCTTGTTTTGTAGCATTAAAACCGGGTAAATTATTTACCATTTTTTCAGAACCAATATATCCATTTAAATAATCAACATCAATTTCTTGAACATCATTTAAAATCGCACTTCTTGAAGCAACACTAGCAATATCTGCAATTGATTTAACTTTATTTACAGTATATTGTTTTTGGTAATTTACCAAAGAACATGAGGTAATTGAAAAAACTGATGAACTAATTGCAATCGAACTTAAAATTCCTAATATTTTTTTCATATTATCACCTTAATTAATTATATATAAGTTATAATAAAATAATTTTATTATAATAAAAAACCTTGCTATTGTAATTTTATTAAAAAAACTTTAAGATAATTTTTGATAGAAATATAAGAAGGGGATTAGATGTACAAAAATAGTATTTGATTATACTTAAAACAAGGATTAAAAGGGGTTGTAAAGTTTAGAATACAATTTTATGTAATTGTAATCTTAACATTTATTTCCTCTTTAATCTTAGGTATTTCTTTGTCTGCTTCAACAAGAATTTTAAATAACTATAATGAAATTATGCCAAAAATGGATAAATTTAACTATGTTTCAAGTCGTGAAGTTGGTACAAAAAAAGATAATGATCCAAAAATTGTTCCAATGGCAGATTTAATTGATTATCAATTTTTAGCCGGATATTATTCAATTAAAAAAGACAAAACTGATTCAGATAATAAAAGTTATGGATATAACTTTAATTTAATCTCAGTAGCTAATAAAAACGAATCTAAAACTTTAAGCAAAGAAAACAATCAAGATAGTAATAATTTTTATGTTGATGCTGTTGATGAAAATGGTGATTATGTAATTGACCCAGCTCTTCAAGATCAATACAAAAAAAATTATCAAGAAACTTTTATTTCAAATGCTTTTAGTCAAAAAAGAGTAAAAGATAGTTTCTTTAGTATGTTGAGTAATCCTTCTTTTTTAGAAACTTTCTTTCATTATAAATATGACAGTGTAAAAGATGAAGTTGAGTATAAAAGTACATATAATAAATATCAAAAATTAGAAATAACAGGATCAACAATTTATGCAGATTATGTTGATGGATCAAGTCAATCTGAATCAGAAATTGATTATAATTATAAAAAAGATATATATGGTAATTTTTTTACTAATGCAGTTTACTATTTAAGAGAATACTATTTACAAGATTTGGCTAGCAGAAAAGCTTATTTAAAAGATACTACTTTTGATAAGTTATGACAAAGAGATATTATAAATAAAGATAATTTTTCACAACTATTTGCTCCTGCTCCTAAGGAAGATGAAATTGACGATTCATCAAAGCAATATGCTATGCCTACAAATGTAAAATACCCATCAAAATATGATTTATACTTAATTAATGCTATAAGTAGTTTAGTAGGACAAGTTATTAATTCTGTTATCGAATATATTCAATATTACATTGACTCATCAATTGCAAAAGTTACAGAAGAACAAAAAACAAGTATTGTTAGTGAAGATGACTTAAAAGTAATGTTTAATAAAGTAGAAGATGAGAAAGGTAACACAATAGATAATCCAGGTTTTGAATGATATGATTCAAGTGATAATTTAGATTCTAAAAAAAATAAACAGATTGCAAATGTTTTATATGCTTATGTTTTTGGTAATTTTTATAGTTCTGATTTATCAGAATATAAAGAACAATACAAAGATAAGATTGAACTTATGCAATTTAATAGTGATAAAAAACAAGTACCTTATGTTCAACAAGTTGATTTAAGTTATTCTTATGAAGAACCAAATAGTGGTAATACAGATTCAAAAATTAAAAATGAAGCACAAAATATTTTAGAACCAACAGCTAACATTGAATATGATCGCTATGTTTGTAAAAATGCAACTGAAAAATATTCAAAAGGTTTAAGAGGGAGTATTAATCAATTGGTTGTTGAACTTGATATAGATAATATGCCTACTGGAACTGTGGGTAAGATGAGCGATACTAAAATTTTAAAATTCGAAGATGAAAAATCTACAATTAATAATGAATTAGCAAGCTCAAATGGTTTTAATTATTTTGTTGACAGATTTGATTATAGTCGTACAAAATTTAATAGTGTAAAGCTATATTATTTAAAAAGTGATATTGTTGGAGAAGCAACAAATGTAACTGTTGAACACCGTGCCGAAATGGCTTTGGCAGATACAGTACAAGAATTGAAATATCGTATGGTTGTTTTAGATGAATTGTGAAACTCAAGATTGACAATAGTTTCTGGTCAAGAACCTAAAGCAGACAATGAAATTTTAATTAATTCTCAATTTGCAAAAGCAAACAATATTAAGTTAGGTAGTTCTATGTCAATTGGTGGCTCTGCATTTATTATTAGTGGATTTGCAGTCGATCCTTTAACATTTTATCCAGTTGCAGATTTAGATGTTCCAATTCCAAATATTAAAAAAGGTGTAATAATTTATGCAAAAGAAGATACTTTAAAAAGAATTGTAACTGAAGATTTTAGTAAGTTTACATCTAAAGTTTTAAACACATTTGTAACAGCAAATAATACTAGTAAATCTGAAAATGCTATGGTTGATTATCTTTCTACAATGATGAATAATGAAAGTTATTTATATCAAGCATACAACGCTAAACAAAAATATACTCAAGCAAAAACAAATAATAGCGTTATTGAAAATCAAACAAAACTATTAAACAGTTTTAACAAGGGATATGAATCCTTTAAAAGTTTTGATGAATCAACACTTTCTTACAATTGAACATTAGCGCCCATGGTGACAAAAATATTTCAAATATTTTCATACACAGTATCATTTTTAATTGCGCTTATTGCTCTTGCTGCAACTTTGATTGCTATTAAAAAAACTATTGAAATGAATGCTGGAGAAATTACAATTTTAAAAGCAATGGGAGCAACAAGTTCAAGTGTTTCAGTTTCTTACTTATCCTATGGAATAATATCTTCTTTTATTATTGCACCAGTTGCTTGGCTGTTAAGTTCTTTTTTTCAAGAGTGAATAGTAAGTTTATTAATTTCTTATACTGGAGGAGCTTATTGGCAAGCAACCTTTGATTGGCAAGCTTTGCTAGTCACGTTAGGTATATTTGGAGCACTAACGCTAGGTGTCTCATATTATGTTGCTTATCGTTTAGTTAAAAAACCAGTTTTAGAAATTGCAAAAATTAAAGACACTATTAAGAAAAATGTTTATTTAGAAAGAATTAAAGAATTTTTAACAAAAAATAAATCCTTTTCAAAAAAATTTAGCACTGAACTTGCAATCAATGGTTTTTCAAAAACATTTTTAACAGCAATTACAATTTTTATTGCATCATTTTTCATCGCTGGAGCTATGGCTATACCAGGTGTAGTTAAAAAAACTTTAAATGACTATTACAAAAGTGTTAATTATACAAATGCTGTAAATTATGTTGATTTAGTAGGAAATGGACCTTTATCAAAAAGTGCACTTTCTGCTTGACAAGGTGTTGAAAGTTATGAAGATAAATATATTGACACACAAGGTAAATTAGATTCTGGCATTGGTTTAATTGGTAAATCAACTTCTTCTACTCAACCAATTTCTGATCATTCAGTTATGCCTAAAGTTTTAATTTCTTCAGATGATGGAACGTATAAAAAAGTTAAATATGATTGAACTTATAGCGCTGCATTAGAAGGAATTAAAAACGAAAACGGAGAAGTTGCAGAAGATGCTAATGTTATTTCATTCATTGCTTCAATATTTGGAAATAATATTGTTGAAATGTTAGGAAAAAGTATAAGTATTGGTGATATTCAATTACTACTTGATTGAATCATTCATTCAGACGATCCTAAATATGATAATCTTGGCGAACGTCAACAAAAATTATCTCAATATTCAACAATGCTTACAACAGGACTTCCTTCAATTATTAAAACTGTTTTATCTTCAGGTGTTGGAGATTTGGAAGGAACATGAAAAGAACAAATTGTTGATGTTATTCTTACTCAAACTCCTGCTTATATAAGAAATTATTTAAACATTTCTGAAAATAGAAAAAATCAATATCGATTTGGATGAACTTTTAACACTTATATTCCAGGAACTGATTCTATGTTTACTCAAGTAAATATGAAAAATAAAAATGATGAAGTTCAAGTAACGGGACTTGACTCTACTCAAGTAGCTTATAAATTACCAGAAAATGGTAAAAATATCTTTTTAAATCAAATTCAATTAAACGAAATTGAAAATATTTTATTCAATAGAAACAATGCAAGTCAAAATTTAAAAGATATTAAAGTTAATGGCATAACTATTTATGATGCTCAATCTAGAACTTTAAATATTCCCACACTTGCAAATGAAGAATCATCAATTAAGTATAAATATGAAAATTCTGCTTTAAAAGATATGAGATCACAAGTTACAAGAATGATACTAGCAAAAGATGCTACAAATATTCCAAATAGCGCTTGAAAATATGATGATAGAGACTATGTTTATTATAAAACAGGTGATGCTAACTTAGCTGATGAGACTGGATGAATTGATCCAGCTTCATTAAGTGATTCAAAATTTACATATGCTTCAACTTTTGCAGGATCAAAACCTAATGAAATTGGTGATGGATATTATGTTAATGGATTTAATCGATATTCTAAAACTAAAAAAATCGTAAATAACTCATATGGATTTTATAATATAAACTCACAACTTGATAAAAATGGTAATGAAACTTTAAATGCAGAAATTAGACCTTATTATCAATATGATGATGTTATGTTATTTATTCCAGAACAAAAAAAAGATGATTTTAATAGTATGTTAAATGCTGGAGATAATACTAGAAAAGATGCTTGGTATGGAACGGTTAGCAAAGAAGAAGTTCCAAGCGATACTAGAAATGATTGAAAAAAAGCATTAGGTCAAAATAGTGAACCAGAAAGTTATTTATGAATAAGACCTTATTCACTATATTTCGAAAGTTCAAAACCATATTCAAAACCAACAGTTAATTTAGTTGGTAAAGAAACTGAAAACTTTACTAATGAAAGAAGAAACTTTTTACAATATGCATTTTCAAAATCAGATAATCCTATTACGGTTTCAAGTAATGTTTCAATGGATTGAAATTCTATTTCAGAAGGAAATGTAAAAGAAGTTAACTTAACAAAGTATAAATCAATACCAGTTTATGGAAGTAAATTGATTATTGCAGATCAAGGGTTAACTAATTTAATTAATGGTTATAATACATCAAGATATATTCCATTTAACTTTAGTTATGAAGATGCAGCAAATCCAAGTGGCGAATATGAAGTAGATGGTGTAAAAATTGGTAAGTATAAATTAAATGATCCTTTATCTATGATTAGTGATTCTAGAAAAAATGATTGAGTTTTTGGAAAGGACAGTAATCAAAAATCAATAAGACCAAGTATGTGATACAATGGAAGTTATTCTAATGCAAGCGAACCATATTTTATGACTACGCAAGGATCATTTTCGATGTCTCCAAGAATTGGAGACTACTCGATTAATGTTCCAAATAACTTTACTTCAACAGTTGAAATTGGAAATATAAAATTATTAAGTGAAGAAAAAAACTTAATAAATCAAATTGCAACTTTAATAATTACTATTGGTGTTTTCTTTATTATTTTTATTGTTATTGTTTCAACTTTATCAATAATTTTAATTTCAGATTTATATGTAACTCAATATAAAAAATTTATGGTTGTTATGAAATCCCTCGGATACTCAAATCGAGAAATTATAAATTACACATTTAGATTTGTAACGCTCTGGTCATTTTCATTATTTTTACTAGGAACAATTTTAAGTTATTGTGCAGTTTATTTCACAATGCAATTTGTAAGTAAGAATATAATGTCTATTCCAGTTGGATTTATGTGATGAACTCCATTATTATCATCAATTTTAATAATGGGATCATACATATTCTCTATATCTGTTACTACAAAAAAAATTAGAAAAGAATCACCAACTGTATTGGTGTTATAAAAAAAACTTCTTTACAAGAAGTTTTTTTAATATTTAGTAATTTTTATTAAGTCATTTAATTTAATATTCAAATATTTAATTGAGTGTTTTGCAAGAACAAAAATTATTACAGCATTACTATGATGCTCTGTAACTTTATTTGGTAAAAAACTAGAATAAGTTTCAATTACTTGATATTTTTTATCACAAAAAATTAAGTCCACTTCATATTTAAAACCAAAACTATTAAAACCTTTTAATCCAAGAAATCTAAAACCAATGGTATGATTAAATTTTTCTTTTAAAATAAGAGCATTAAATTTTTGTTTAATAGTTTTAATATTTCTTATATTTATATCTTTAATTTGATTGTTAATTACAAGTTGATAAACTTTATTTTCATCAACGCGTTTTTTTTGCACTTTTTTAGAGTCGCTCATAAAATTAACAACACCTTTAAATTTTTTTACTAAACCCATTAATTTTCACCTATGATGATTATAAACATTTTTTTATATATAATATACATATAAAAGGAGTATTTATATGGCAAACGTAGCAGTATTTTTAGCGACAGGTTATGAAGAAACAGAAATGATTGCAACAGTTGATGTTATTAGAAGAGCAGAGCAAATGTTTCCTAATTCTTTTCCAATCGTTGATATAGTATCAATTAGTGATAAAAATGAAGTTGTTGGTTCTCACGGAATTTCAATAAGAGCTGACAAAACAATTCAAGAAATAGATTTTAATAACTATGATTGTTTAATATTGCCAGGAGGGCAACCAGGTGTTGATAACTTAATGGAATCAGAAACTCTTATGAAAAACTTAGTAGAACATGCAAAAAAAGAAAAAACACTTGCAGCAATTTGTGCTGCTCCTCAAATTTTAGGAAAACTAGGGTTAGTTGACAACAAAGAAGTTACTCACTATCCTGGTTGTGACAAGTATTTACAAAAAGCAATCTTAAAACCACATATTAGCGCAATTGAAGATGGAAATATTATTACTGGATCTTCAATTGGTGCTGCATTGCAATTTGGGTTACAAATAGTAGATCATTTTACTTCAACAGAACAAATGTTGCAATTGCATCAATCTTTAGTATTTAATTACTAATATTATTTCTAAATGAATAAATCTTTAAGTATTAATAATTTTTATGTATAATAATAAAGTCAAAGTTTCAATAAATGAAAAGAAGGCGTGCAAGTCTTCTTTTCTATTTGTTTGACAGGCTAATTAAAGTAAAAATTAGTTTTAAATAAGTGGGAGGAATTAATTGACCATGATTGATGGTGCAAAATTATTAGAAGCAATTCACGAAATTGTTGATGAGAAAAAAATTGATAAAGAAATCATTTTAGAAGGAATTTCAGAAGGATTTAAAAAAGCTTATGAAAAATTCTTTGACTTAGAAGCAATTATTAGAGTTGATATTGATGAACAAACAGGACAAATTAAAGTCTTTAAACAATTGAATGTAGTTCAAAAAGTTGAAGATGAATGATTAGAAGTGGGAATTACTGAAGCTAAAGAGCGTTTTGGTGAAGAAGTTACAATCGGAGATATTGTCTATGAACCTGTAAAATTTGGAGAAGAATTCTCAAAATTAGCAGTTATGCAAGTTGGACAAATTATTAAACAAAAAATTCGTGAAGGTGAAAAAAATAAATTATATGAAGAATTTTTAACAAAAAATCATGAAATAGTTGGTGGAACAATTAGAGACATAACTGATACAAACTATCTAGTAGATGTTGATGGATCAACTATTGCAATATGAAACAAAAAAATGATTCCCGGAGAAGAATTTGAAGAAGGAGATCGTATTTGTTTTTATGTTGAAGAAGTTTCAAGAGAAAACAAGCACTCACAAGTTTTAGCTTCAAGAATACATCCTGATTTTTTGGCAAAACTTATGGAAACTCAAGTTCCTGAAATTGCTGATGGAACTATTGAAGTAAAATCTGTTTCAAGAGAACCCGGAAGAAGATCAAAAATAGCAGTTCATTCAAACGAAGAAAATGTTGATCCAATTGGAGCTTGTGTTGGGGCTGGTGGAAACCGTATTAAAGAGGTTTCAAAAGAACTAAACGGAGAAAAAATTGATATTGTATTATGAAATGAAGATCAAAAAACATTTATTATTAATGCATTAGCTCCAGTCAAAGTTGTAAGTATTGACTTTAATGAGGATTTAAATGAAGCATTTGTAATAGTTCCTAATGAACAATTATCACTTGCTATTGGTAAAAAAGGAATGGCAGCAAGACTTGTTGCTAATCTAGTTAATACAAAAATAAATATTTTATCACTAGACAATTCAATTGAGCAAAATATAACTAATTTATGAAACGGTAATATTACAGAAGATGAATTAAAAGACCCTGATTTTTTAAATAATGTTAACAAAAGAAAAAACAACTCAAACA
The DNA here is from genome assembly GCF_004379335.1 of Spiroplasma gladiatoris. Taxonomy (NCBI): domain Bacteria; kingdom Bacillati; phylum Mycoplasmatota; class Mollicutes; order Entomoplasmatales; family Spiroplasmataceae; genus Spiroplasma; species Spiroplasma gladiatoris. The sequence goes on from NZ_CP038013.1 coordinate 425,362, forward strand.
ACTTTTCAAATAAATTTAAACCTCGATATGATAATGCAAGAGATTTAGAAGAAGACAAATTTTATGATGAAATTGATGATTCAAAATATTTACAAGACAACTCTTTAGAAGATATTGAAACTTATTCTCAAACTTTTGAAGAAATATCTAATAATGAAGAAGTTGATGAAACAATAGATATCGATGATTACGATTCATATTATGAAAAGTAAAAAATAAATGCAAGATATTAAACATAAAGTTCTTAGAAAAGATGTTTGTTCTAACAAAATGTTGCCAAAAGTAGAACTAATTAGAGTTGTTAAAAACAAAGAAGGTCAAGTATTTGTTGATTCAACAAAAAAAGCAAATGGTAGAGGTGTTTATCTTAAACCAACATTAGAAAATGTAGAAAAATTAAAAAAAACCAGAGCGTTAGAAAGATTTTTAAAAACTAAAATTGAAGATCAAATTTACGAGAACCTAATTTTAGAAATAAAAAATAACTGAGATTAATGAAGGATTTATTAAATGCGCTTGGATTAGTTGCGAACGCAAGACAAATAGTTTCTGGAGAAATATTATTTAAAAAAATACAACAACAAAAAATTAAATTAGTTTTAACAACTAGTGATATGGGGAAAAGTCAATTAAAAAAAATCAATGATAAATGTAACTATTATAATATAGCTATTTTTAATGGTTTAATTGATAGTGATCAGTTAAATAAAGCAATTGGAAGAATGAATATAAAAGCAATCGGAATAGAAAATAGTAACTTTACAAAACTAGTACTTAGTAAAATAGGCAAGGGAGATGTGTAAGTATGGCAAAGCAAAATAATAACAAAAATAAACTGTCTAATAATAAACAACAAGCCAAAAACAAATCCAAAGCTCATACAACTAATTTAAAAAATAAATTAAGAGAAACAAAACAAACAGGAGTTATTGATGGAGTATTTATATATACAGAACCATTAACAATCGCTGAATTTGCTTCTAAATTAAATAAAGGACCCGCTGAAATTGTAAAATGATTTTTTACAAATGGAAGTATGGTAACACAAAATCAGTTGTTGACTGAAGAGCAAATGGGAGAGTTATGTCTAGAATTTGGATATGACTTTAAAAAAGAAACAACAGTTACTAAAGAAAATATTTTTGAAACTTTTGATGAAAACGATGATCCAAAGGATTTAACTTTAAGAGCACCTGTTGTTACAATTATGGGACATGTTGATCATGGAAAAACAACTTTACTTGATTCAATAAGAAACACAAATGTAACAGATGGAGAGTTTGGAGGGATAACTCAACATATTGGAGCTTATCAAGTTAATTTAAAAGATAACAAAATAACATTTATTGATACTCCAGGACATGAAGCATTTACAGAAATGAGAGCTAGAGGAAGTGAAGTAACAGATATTGTTATTTTAGTTGTAGCAGCAGATGATGGAGTAATGCCTCAAACAGAAGAAGCAATCGATCACGCCAAAGCAGCAGAAGTTCCGATTGTTGTATTTGTAAATAAAATTGACAAACCAGATTCAGATCCTGAAAAAGTTAAAATGGAGTTAATGAAATTTGGGATTGTAGCAGAAGAATATGGTGGAGATATTCCATTTATTTTGGGAAGTGCAAAAACAAAACAAGGAATCGAAAACTTACTTGAAACATTACTGCTAATTTCAGAATTAAAAGATTTAAAAGCAAATCCTAATAAGTTTGCGAGAGGTACAGTAATTGAAGCACATTTAGATAAAAGTAGAGGACCAATTGCAACAGTTTTGGTTCAAAATGGTACTTTAAATATTAGAGATATTGTTATTGCTGGGGGAACTTTTGGAGCAATAAAAGATATTGAAGATGAACATAAATTAAAAATCAAAAAAGTAGGACCAGGAAAACCTGCACTAATAGTTGGTTTAAATGAAGTTCCTAAAGCTGGTGATAAGTTTATGGCTGTTGCTGAAGAAAAAATGGCAAGAGAAATTGCTGAAGCACAATCAATAAAACAAGCCAATGAAGCTAGACAAAAAACTCAAACATTTACATTAGACTCAATTAAAAATCAAATTGATGCAGGAGAATTAAAATCAATTAATGTTATTTTAAAGGCTGATACACAAGGAACAGTAGAAGCTGTTAGAAATTCAATGTTAAGAATTAATATTGAAGGTGTTAAAATTAATGTTATTCGTGCAACAGTTGGAACAATTAGTGTTTCAGATGTAACTCTTGCTTTAGCGTCAAGTGCTTTAATTTATGGTTTTAACGTGAGACCAAACGCACAAGTTCGCCAAAAAGCAGAAGAAGATGGTGTAGATATACGTTTACATAACATTATTTATAAATTAATCGAAGAAATAGCAGAAGCAGCAACAGGAATGTTAGATCCAGTATATGAAGAAAAATCTCTTGGTGAAGCAGAAGTTCGTCAATTATTTAGACACTCACAAGTTGGAACTATTGCTGGATGTAGAATTGTTTCTGGAACTGTACCAAGAGCAAGCAAAGTTCATATTTTAAGAGATGGAATTGTAATTTATTCTGGAGAAATGTCTTCTTTAAAAAATAAAAAAGATGATATTAAAGAAGCAAGGGAAGGTCAAGAATGTGGAATCACTATTAAAAACTTTAACGATTTAAAAGAAAATGATATAATTGAAGCATATAAGATAGAAGAGGTAAAATAATATGAGTAAAGAAATTAAATTAGAAAGAACTCAATCAACTATTATGAGAGAATTAAATTTAATTTTACAAAGAGAATTTCCTGATGCTGAATTTTTAAACTCTTTATCAGTTCATGAAGTTAGATTAACAAATGACATGAGTGTTGCTAAAGTATTTTATTCTTCAATGGATAGCGAAGCTTCAATTGAAGATATAAAAGAAGAGATAAAAGAATACTCAAAAGAAATAAGAATGATTTTAGCAAGTAAAGTGGAAATGAGAAGTGTTCCTGAATTAAAATTTGAACATGATAACTCATTAGAAAAAGCTAATAAAATCGAAAAAATATTAAAAGAAATAAAAGAATAAATATAAAATACCACTTTATTTGAACATCTAAAATAAAATTGACAGTAAAAAAGTACTTTTATTGTTAAAATTTTATTGAAAGGTGTTCTTTTTAATATGGCAAAACAATGATCAAAACATGAAAAAATTAACATAGTTAATGAGGCAAAAGAAGCTGGAATAATTAATACTGCAGTGAAATTCAATTTAAGCACCAGTACTATTAAGAGATGAAAACATGAAATAAGAACTAAAGGTGAAGGTGCTTTAGAATGAGGTAATGGAGTTCAAGCTAAAAGTAATATTAAGAAATTCAAATCTCACGATTGGTTATTTAAAGATCCTGATGATATGAGTTTAGAAGAATTGAGAGAAGCGTTAAAATTAGAGTGCGCTTTAAAAAAGCATTTGGCGAAGACTGTTAAGGAAAAGTACTTCGCCATTTTTAATACAAAAAAGTCTTTTTCATTAAAAATAGTTTGTAAATACTTAGGAGTATCAAGATATGGTTATTTAAAATGATTAAAAACAGGTAAACCTAAATACAAAAACTATGATAAAAAAATTTCTAACAAAATTATATATATATAATCTTTTTAAAAAACGTTATGGCTACAATATGATTACACTCATGTTAAATAAGTATTTTAAAATGAACTTAAAACCTTGGGTTGTATACAGATATATGAAAATATTAGGCATTAAGACAGTTAAAAAGAAAAGAGTACCCGATTATGATAAATCAGGTCCGTTAAGATTTAAAAATATTCTAAACAGAAATTTTAAAGCAAAAAACTTAAATGAAAAATGAGTTACAGATGTTACTTACATTAAAACAAGTTCAGGGATAGTTTATTTATCTGTCATTAAAGACTTATACAATTCAGAAATAGTAGATTGAAAACTTTCTAAAAGACCTGATAATGAACTTTGCCATACAAATTTAAAATCTGCAATCACAAAAAAAAGGTAAACCAAAACTTATTCAATCTAATCAAGGTTCGCCATACACAAACGAAACTTGAAAATATTTATGTGATTCTAATAATATAAAGATTTATATGTCGAGAGGAGGCAATTCTCCTGATAACGGTGCATGTGAATCGTTTTTTGGAACTTTAAAAAACGAGTGTATTTATACTTATAAAGTAAATGAGCTAAATTATTCTAATATATATAATGTAATTTCTGATTATATTGAGTTTTATAATTACATAAGACCTTCATTAAAGTATAAAAAAACTCCATACGAAATTCGTATGGAGAAAGTATCTTTTTAATGTCAATTTTAATTGACAAATTCATATTAAGTGATTTTTTATTAAAAAAATATTTATGAAATAAGCATAAATATTTAGTGTCTTACTTTGGATACAATTAATTGGATTCTGTATGTTAACGATACAAATAATATAATAGCGAATAAGTCAAAAATCATAAGACTAATTCATGAATTCATAAAGCTTACAAATCCAAAGTTTTTATCTTCTAATTCAATCAACGATCTAAAATAAGTCATTGTTGCACTTGCAAATGGTTGAACTACCATAATAATTACACCACTTATAAATGAATAAAAGATTCTATAAGATTTGCTTTCTTTATCATAGATGTTAAATATTTTATAAAATAATAGTCAAAATAAAAATACTCACAACATAAGTCCCATACTAGATGTAAATCTAAACAAGGGACTCATCCCATAAATAATAAATTGTAAAAGTCCATCCAACAAACCAATAATCATACCCCAGTATAAACCGACTACTTGAAAGCTTATAGCAATAACAAAATATTTTAAAGTAAATCCAACATTGACACCGGTGATGCCAAAAGGAATTACTACATTTATTAAACTAACAGCCGTAGACATACTTAGTAACAAACTGACAAGGGTTATGTTAAGCGTTTCGCTTTTTATTTTTGCATGTCTGTTTGTTTTGGATAGTTTGCTGATTTCATAATCAATATCTTTATCTTCAATTTGTAAATTATTAATTTCTTGAACTTGTAATTGTTGATTTTGATTTGATTTTCTATCAGTTTTTTTCAATTTTTTTCTCCAATCTTTTTAACAAGCTGGAACCCAATTAATTGTATTAATATTTGACTATATTATTATATAATATTTTTATATACGGAGAATAAAATGTTCAGTTTTTTTGTCAATGAATTATCAATGCAAAACAAATTTATTATAGAAAATAAAGATTTTCACCATATTGTTAATGTAATTAAATTAAAAATTGGTGAAAAGATTTTTTGTATTTATAACAATAAAAAATATTTATGCTCCATTGAAACTATAGAAAAAAACTATATTATTGCAAATATAATTAATGAAGTTTTGCATAATAATCAACAAATTAAAATAAATCTTATTGTAGGATTGATTAGAGAACAAAAATGAGACTATATTTTACAAAAATCTACAGAGTTAGGTGTAGATAAAATTATACCTGTTGAATTTAAAAGAAACGTTGTAACAATAGATCAAAGAAAATTACAAAATAAAATCACTAGATGAAATGAGATTTGTTTATCTGCTGCAAAACAATCTAAAAGAGTTTCAATACCAAAAGTTTGTGAAGTTGTTAAAAATTTAGATGAACTAAAAAATTATTTAGGCGAATTAAATTTAGTTGCATATGAAAATAATAAAGATATGTCTTTAAAAGAATATTTAAAAAGTGAGTTTAATACAATATCAATTGTTATAGGACCAGAAGGTGGTTTTGAAACAAAAGAAATATCTCAACTAAAAAAACTTGGATTTAATATTATTGGATTAGGTCAAAATATTTTAAGAGCAGAAACCGCTTGTTTATATTTTGTTAGTACAATCATATATGAAAAAACTTAAACTTAACAATGGTATAATAATAAGAATAGGAGGAATCTATGTTTGAAAAAAATGACTCAAAGTTATTAACTAGTGAAATAAAACTAATTAATGAACAATTAAATGCTGTTAAAATAAATCCTAGTTTAAAAAGTTTTATTGATAAAAATATTTTTTTTATAAAAAATAATTTAACTAATCTAGTAAAAATAAAAAAAATTGGTAGTTATGCTATTGATAATGTTTATAATTTTGATGAACCTCTTGTAGTTGATTTATTAGGATTAAAGTATGTTAATAAAGAAATGTATAAAACATATTTAAAAGAAGTTGATACTAAAGAACACTTTGATGATTGTTGAATTTGTGAGTTAAATGAAGAAATTTTTTTAAACTTAAAAAAAAATTATAGAGAAGATAATAATATAATTGTAGAATGAAATACAAAAAAATATTTTTACGGTACTGACTTAAGAAAAGATTTTTTTATACATAATGATTCTATAAAAATTAATTTTTTTAAAAATAAAAAATTAATTTTTATTATTCTTATAAGAACAGCTTTAATTCATAGTGAATATCCAGTTTTATTGTGTATGAAAAATATGTATTTTAAATCTAATGCGCTTGAGTTTATTAAAACTTATAAAACTTTAAATAAACTTACTTTAAAGAAATTAGAAATATTATTTTTTTATATAAGACTAAATTTTAGAAAAGATTATGATGAGCAGCAAAGATTAATGATGAAAATTTTAATAATGAGTGATCTACAGTTACAATTATTTAAAAATAATTATTTCAAAAAGTGAATATCTACTGTTTATTACTTTTTATTTAATAACGATAAAGTTGTAAATGAACTTTTTGAAACTAATAAAATTTATTATAAAAAAAATAAAAAAATAAGTAATCTATATAATTCTTTTAAGTTGAATAATTTAACATGAGTTTTTCACAAAACTTTTATTAGTACTAAAGATTTTCTAGATAAATATTTATATGAAGTTGAAGATTGAATAAAACAAAAAAAATATAAAATTGAACCCATTTATTTTTGATATGACTCAAACCCATATATTCAAAATACTTCTCATACATCAAGTTTCACTTTAAAAAAAGAAAATAAATTATATGATAATTTAGAAATAAAATTTTATTCAAAAGAAATTTATCCTAGTGATAAAAGTATCGGTATTTTTTTAGTTTGATTAAGCTTTTATAAATTTGAAATTTTACCAATAAGAGAAGAGGGATAATTATGGCAAAACCAAATTTGATAAAACAGTTTAATACTGCAACAAATCAAAATATTATTTTGGATAAAGATTTAAATAAAGTAATTAAAAACTCTTATGAACTTTTTTTGGAACTATTTAAAAATAGTAATTTAGATGTAAAAAAATTAGGGGATTTTAAATATAAAAGTTTTTTTTCTAACACAAAAGAAATTAATTTAGATTTATCTATAATTAAATATTTTCCAAATCAATACTATAAATTTATTGACTTTAATAATATTGTTTTAGATATTTTTAAAAACTTGCCAGAAAGATATGTTATTAAAAAAAATAATAACTACATAGCTGTTCTTGAAAACTTTAAAGGATATAATATAAATTATAGATTTATTTTATTTTTTAGAAAAAAAACAAAAGATTTAATTGTTGACTATGTAAATCGAAACAGTATTGTACAAGAAGACTTTGCTTTAAAAATATCAGAATCATTGTGCATCGCTAATAAAATAAGCAATGGAACATTGTTTAATATAAAAAAAATCTTAAATTATATTTTAAAAAATCATTTTGAATATAGTTATAATTTAGATTATTTATTGATTACATGATTTTATGAGTATGTTGCAAGAAGTTTGAATGATTTTATAGATCAAAGATTTAATTTTAAAAACAAAGAATTAGATTTAAATAATTTTAGAAAAATTAAAAATCTAAAACTATGGTTTAAAGAACATGTTAATATAAATAAATTATTCTATTATATTTTTTCTAAAGTGGACAGTTGAAATAGTTACTATTTTAATGAATTAGGTTATGAAAAAATAGAAATATTTACAGATATTTCTAGATATTCTTTAAATACAAACTCTACTTTTAATAATCCAAGCTCTTTTTTTTCTGAAATTAAAATATATGATTTACAAAATCACTCTGACTTAGTTAATATTCAAAATAATATTAGTATGGAAAATGGTGTTTCAAAAATAGCTTATGATAAAGCAAGAGCAGAAGAAAAAAGATACTTTGTTTCACCATTTATTTGCACAGGTACATCAAATTTTGCAATGTTACAAAAATGATTCACTTTACTAAGTACTAAATTATATGCAAAACTACCTTCGAAACTAAAAGAAGAAATAAAATCTTTAAAACAAAGAGAAGCTATGGAAGAATTAAATATAATTGCACATAATTGATTATCAAGTTATTTAAAAAAAATCAAATATTTAACACCATACTTTGATAGAAAGTATCCTTTAGCTTATGAAAGTGATTTAAAAACTTTGATCAGATTAATTGTAACTATGGTAGATAAAACTAAAGACGAAGATTGAATAATGGAAAATGATAATTAAAAAACAGAAATATAAATATTTAAATATACTTTTTCAAGTATACAAAATGTTTTTTTATAAGAATACTTCAAAATTATTTGAAGTATTTTTTTATGTGGAATAAAACCGATATAAACATATGCCGGAGGTCCATTATGTTTAATCATTATTCTTGTATAGTTATAAAACTCTACATAATTATTTATTACCTTTTTTAGATTGATAAAACTATTTTGTTTTAATTTAGTTTTTCATTCTTCCTTTAATGAAGAGAAAAAAGTTTCACACATTGCATTATCAATAGAGTTACCAGGTCTAGATAATGATATTATCATGTTATTTTTTTAGCATATCGTCTCGCAAATACAGATGTGTACTGAATTCCATTATCAGAATGAATAATTAGTTTTTTAGATATATCTTTTCTATGTAGCGAAGCTTTTTCCAGTGATTTTTTATAAATATCTATATCGTTTTTTAAAGATACTTCATTACCGACTATAAGCCCAGTATTTGCATCTTTTATAACACTTAAATATGCAAACTTTTTGTTAAACGGTATATAAGTAACATCTGTAACTCATAACTCATTTTTTGAGTATAAAGATCAATTTCTATTAACATTATTAGGACCGTGTGTTATTTTTTTAACTTCTTTAGGCTTTCTATTCATTTTTTTAATTCTTATAACTGAATATAATTTAAATATTTTCATAATTCTAGCTATCTTAGTTTGACTTGCAACAATGCCGCTATTATTTAAAACTGTTTTTTTGCTTGGCGCCCCATAAATTCCATTATTTTTCATAAAAATCTCTTTTATTTTAGAAGCTAAATTCATATCTACTTTTAAGTTAAATTCTGGCTTATTTTTTTTACATCAGCGATAGTAACTAGCTCTGGTTATATTTAATAATTTACATAAAGAAAAAATTGTATATTTATTTTTATATTTATCTATTTTTTTGTAATAATTAATTATTCTTTTTCTGAAACCTCCATTAGTTCATTGAACTTTTTTAAAACCTCATTCTCCATTTCTAATCATCTTAGTTTTTTGTTAAGTTCAGCGATTTTTTTTATCTTTTGGAACTTTTGAATTAGTTATAATTTTTGCGTTATGTTTGTTGTGTTTTCCTGTTTTTGAAATAAGTGATTCATCACCATAAACTTCTCAATCTAAACACATTCTTCTAACTGTTGAATATGATATGTTGTAAGTTTTTGATAAATCTCTAAAAGATAAATTTTGCTTAAAGTACTTATTTATTAATTCTTTTTTAGTATCAAAATCTAGAATATTTGACTTGTTTCCTTTTAAATTTACCATATAAAAAATTCTCCTTGTATAATTTTTTGTTTTTTTAACATAATGTATACTTAGAGAATTATATTTAAAAATGTGGACTAAAAGCTTTTAATTATGAAAACACTTGATAAACTATAAATAATTTAAAAAATAAAAAAAAATTGATAACAAAGATTATAAATTATAAATTATAAATTTGAATTTAATTAAAGATAAAATTTTATAATTAAAAAATCCTAACATAACTCAAAAAAAGCAAATCCAACTTAAGTAAAATTTTTGCAAAAGATATTAAAATTTAATTTAATTAAAATTATTAAAATTACAATTAAACTATTAAAAATCTAAAGAAAATTTTTAAATTACTTACTTTATTAAAAACACAAATGTAATTATAAACAGATTTACCAAAATTTAATATATATTATTATAACACTTAATTAGATAATTAGTTATTTTTCTAATAAATAATTTTTTAGTTTCATAAATTATAAAATAAATTAAGAATGGAGGAAATAACTTGTTTTTAACAACAATGTTTGCTGCATTATCAATCAGCTTACAGCCAGTTGGTTTGGTTATTTCTAATGTTAATGATTCTAAAAATATTATTAACTCAATTAATAGAAGTGATAAAGTAAATTTAAATGATATAAAACTAGATATAATAAGTTTTAATGTTAATAAATTATTAAATTCAGATGGTACTTTTGATAAACAATATTTATTGCAATGTTTATTAGAAGAATTATATGAAGTAAAAGCTACTGATGAAATTAAAAATAATTTAACTGAATTAGTTGACGATTGAACTTTCGAACCAAATAATTGAAAAAATAGTACATTGCCAAATAAACTTCCTATTAAAGGTCAAACTATGGATATTAATTTAGCTATTAAACCTGCTAATGCTAGTATTAATTTTAAAGGAATTTTGAAATTAAAATATAAATTATTTAATGAATTAGAGCTAATTGATATTGGTGATAAGATTAAAAAAACTGATTTAGGGGAATTTGTAGACACTGACAATAATTTAATTAAAAATAGGGTTATCGAATTAAATTCAAAAACCTTAACAAATTATAAAGACAGTATATACGTAGAAAATAGTGATTATGAAAAAGCAACTATTAAATCTACATTATTAAGTGGTTTTGTAATTGTTAAGTTTCAATCTAATTTAAATAAATTTGGTTGACAATTACAATCATCAAGACTTGAGGTAGAAGCTTATAATTCTACACAACAAAAAACAGAAGAAAAAAGTTATACAATGGATGTAAAACTAGGAAAAGAAAAATTCTTAAGTACTTTTAGAAATGCATATATTGATTGAAGCGGCTTTACATATAATAGTTATGATGGAGATAGATGACACAATAACGACAATGAATCTGGAAATGAAAATTACGTTATATATCAAAAGAAAACAATTCCATTAACTAGTTATTCATATCAAATTGAAGTAATGAATAGATTATATTCAAATACAAATTGAACTAAAGCATATGGTTATTTAACATTGAATTGAATAAGTGACCATGAATTACAAATTGGTTATAAAATAAATGTGCAAGCTTATGCAACTGCTTGAAACTCAAGATGAGCTAGATCAGCGGCTCAAATGTTTTTAGGAGATCTTAGTTTTTAAACTAAGATTAAAATTCAAAAATAACAATTTATTAAAATTCTTTAGTTTATTTTAATTCATACTAAAGATTTTTTTATTAAAAAACGGAGAAGATATAATGAAAAAATTATTAATAACTATAAATGTTGTATTAATGTCCCCTTTTTGTGCCTTAAATTTAATTGCTTGCGAGCCAAGATCAAATTATCCTAAGCCTAACTATGTAAAATGAGAATTAAACGACACTAAATTCGAGATAATCCAACAAGGTCTTAGCAAAAGTTCTATTGAAATTATAATTGAAACAACTCTAAGAAAAATTGCTAACACTTTAAATAATTACTCACCATCAATTACTAGAGATTATAATGTTAAATTTTTCAATAGTAATAATTTGAATAAAGAAATAATTTATAATGATTTAGACATTATTTATGGCGACACAACAATTATTATCGAAGCAACAAATGATACTGAAGTTTTAAAAGGGCAAAAAACAATAAAAATAGATAAATTAAACATAAAAATACTAAATAATACTCAGTTAATTTCTGGATATAAAATGAATTTTTATGAGGATAAAATAAAAACATTACTTCATAATGAAAATAACAATATTAATCCATTATTAAATGTAGATTATAAGATTATTAATCAAGGATCAAATAAAGAAAGCTTTGAAAGCGGAAGTTTAATTAAAGTGGCTTCTATAGAAACTTCAAAAATGTTATCAGGTGAATTTGAAATTAATGTATTTCCCTATGATTCTGAAGGTGAAAATAGTATTTTTATGGAAGAATATAATTTTGAATACACTAGTCGCTTTAATTTAAATAATGAAGAAAAATATTACAATAATTTAAAAGGTATTTTTGAAAAAGAAATTTTTAGTTGATTTGTTTTCAAAGAAAATATAGATTTATCATATAGATTTGAATATAGAAGTGCTAGTGAAAGTAATCCAGATCTTAAAGTTATTACAGGTGTTTTTGTAAAAATACTAGATACATCAACATACATTAAACACTCGCAAAATGAATTGAAATTGAAAATAAAATATTATTAATTCTCATTTTTAAAAAAGGAGGTTGAGTAAATGAAAAAGTTATTATTTTTTATAAATAGTATTTGAATATCTTTTTTTAGTGTTTCAAGTTTATCAGGATGTTTTCCAAACAATTATAATCAAAGTGAAACGAAAAAAAAATGAGATATTAATGAAACTAGTATTCAAAAAATTAAACAAGGTTTAAAAAAACAAGAAATTGAAAAACTAATTACAAATAGTTTAAATGATGCTGTATGATCATTTAATAATTATTTAGTAAATATTAATACAGATTTTTATATTCAATTTTTTAATAGTAATAATTTAAATAAAGAAATTATTTATAAAGATTTGGACATTATTTATGGACAAACAACAATTATAGTTAAAGCAAGTGAATCTAGCAAATTTTTAACAAGTCAAAAAAATATATATATTGATAAAATTGATATTTCAAAGTTTAACAAAATGAATACAGAAGCTGGTTATAAAATTGATTTTTATTTAAAAAAAATTAAGGAAATAATTGAACTTGAAAATGAAAAAATTATAATTGATTTAAATGCTGATTATAAGATAAATTATTCAGAAAATGATTCTAAAAGTATAAAAATAGGACAAAAAATATTTGTAAATGCAGTTGATAGTTCAAAAGTACTTTATGGAAGTTTTGAATGAAATGTTATAGCATATGACCCTTTGAGATCTGATAGTGTTTTTAAAACAAAAAACGATAGCAATTTTAATTTTACTCTTGAATATGAACCAAAAAATAATGATGAGTTTTTTAAAAATTTAGAAGATTCATTAGAAAAAATATTTTTTAAAGATTTTGTTTTTAAAAATAAAATTGATTTTATATATAGGTACGAAGATAAAGATTGAGATTTTGAGGAAGGTTATAAAATAATTACAGGTATTTTTGTTTTATTTCAAAAAGATTCAGACTATATTAAATATACAGAGGAAGAAATAAAATTACCACTTACTTATTCAGAATAATGTTAATTTTAAAAAATTTTACTGTAACGATTTTGCTTTATCAGCAATAATATTTTCATTAGCAATATTTAGATTTTTAATAACCCCACCTAATTTTATTCATTCAGTTAAAAAATATAATAAAAAAGAGAGAAATAGTTTTTTAAATATACTTTGTAAAGCATACAAAAAGTTTTTTATAAGAATACTTCAAAATTATTTGAAGTATTCTTTTTATTTGTAATAAAAACAATATAAGCATATGCAGGAGGTCCATTATGTTTAATCATTATTCTTATATAGTTATAAAACTCTACATAATTATTTATTACCTTATTTAGATTGATAAAACTATTTTCTTTTAATTTAGTTTTTCATTCTTCTTTTAATGAATAGAAAAAAGTTTCATACATTGCATTTATCAACAGAATTACCAGGTCTAGATAATGATATTATCACGTTATTCTTTTTAGCATATCGTCTCGCAAATACAGATGTATACTGAATTCCATTATCAGAATAAATAATTAGTTTTTTAGATATATCTTTTCTATGTAGCGAAGCTTTTTCCAGTGATTTTTTATAAATATTTATATCGTTTTTTAAAGATACTTCATGACCGACTATAAACCCAATGTTTGCATCTTTTATAACACTTAAATATGCAACTTTTTGTTAAACAGTATATAAGTAATATCTGTAACTCATAACTCATTTTTTGAGTATAAAGATCAATTTCTATTAACATGATTAGGACCGTGTGTTATTTTTTTGACTTCTTTAGGTTTTCTATTCATTTTTTTTAATTCTTATAACTGAATATAATTTAAATATTTTCATAATTCTAGCTATCTTAGTTTGACTTGCAACAATGCCACTATTATTTAAAACTATTTTTATTCTTGGCGCCCCATAAATTCCATTATTTTTAATAAAAATCTCTTTTATTTTAGAAGCTAAATTCATATCTACTTTTAAGTTAAATTCTGGCTTATTTTTTTTACATCATCGATAATAACTAGCTCTGGTTATATTTAATAATTTACATAAAGAAAAAATTGTATATTTATTTTTATATTTATCTATTATTTTGTAATAATTAATTATTCTTTTTCTGAATCCTCCATTAGTTCGTTGAACTTTTTTAAAACCTCATTCTTCATTTCTAATCATTTTAGTTTTTTGTTAAGTTCAGCGATTTTTTTGTCTTTTGGATCTTTTGAATTAGTTCTAATTTTTCTGTTATGTTTGTTGTGTTTTCCTGTTTTTGAAATGAGTGATTCATCACCATAAACTTCTCAATCTAAACACATTCTTCTAACTGTTGAATATGATATATTGTAAGTTTTTGATAAATCTCTAAAAGATAAATTTTGCTTAAAGTACTTATTTATTAATTCTTTTTTAGTATCAAAATCTAGAATATTTAATTTGTTTCCTTTTAAATTTACCATATAAAAAATTCTCCTTGTATAATTTTATGTTTTTTTAACATAATGTATACTTAGAGAATTATATTTAGAAATATAAATATTTCTGTTTTTATTTTATTTAATTAGATAATTCATAAAGTATTTTAAATAAACCATCTTCTTTGATAAGTTTATTATAATTACCACTTTGAACAATTCCTTTATGCGGTTCAATAACAAATATATTATCAAATGATTTTATTGTACTTAATCTATGAGCAATTGAAATTGTAGTACGACCAACCATTAATTTTTCTAATTCTTCTTGTATTTCTTTTTCCACTTTATTGTCTAAAGCACTTGTGGCTTCGTCAAGTATTAATACTTCTGGGTTTTTTAAGATTAATCTTGCTATAACTAATCTTTGTTTTTGTCCCCCAGATAATTGCGATCCTCTTTCGAATAATATAGTTTGATAACCTTCATCTCATCCATTAATCAGATCATGTAGTTTTGCCTTTTTTGCAGCCTCAATTACTTGATTGTCATCGATATCGTTTAGTCCATATTTTATATTATCTAAAATTGTACCGCTTAATATTTGTGGCTCTTGATCAACATAACCAATTTTATCTAATCAAGATTTTAAATTTATATCTTTTAAATTAGTTTTATTATTAATAATCACATCACCTTTAAATGGATCATAAAATCTTAATAATAATTTTGCAATTGTAGATTTACCACTTCCAGTTGGTCCAACAAATGCATATTTTTTACCTCTATTAAAAGTTATATTTATATTATTTAATATTACTTTGTCACTTTCGGGGTAACTAAAACTAAGATTTTCAAATTTAATAGTATCAACTTTATCGCTAAAAATAGTTTTTTTATGTTTATCAATTTTTATTTCTTGATTCAACAGGCGATAAACATTTTTAGAACCATATCTTGCATTTGGAACTTGATTTAATACATTTCTTAAATCTAAAAGGGGAAGTGTCATAACTATAACTCCAGAAGTAAAAGTTGTAATAATACTTATTAAAGTTTGAGAGTTGTCATAATATAGAATAACTCCAAATATAACACTAGCCATTGAAAAACTACCAACCCCACCAATAATTAATCCTGCTGGAATTTCTGATAAAAATAATTTTAATTTATTTTTTTTATCAACAACACTTGCGCTTGTTTTAAAGTTTTGTTTTTCTTCATCGAATGTGCCAATAGACTTTATCAATCTAATGTTATAAATTTTTTCACTCATATTATTATCAAAATCTGTTGTAAGTTTACTAATTTTTTTAGTAGATTTAACAGAAAGAACTGAAAATAAAAACACTAATATCATACATATAATTAATAGCCCAAAAACACATAAAGTAAGTTTTCAATCAACTGTAAACATTATTATCGAAGAAACTGTTACTGTTAGTATTGTTCTTAAATATCCAACAGGAGCATCTTTAACATATAGACCAATAATACTTGTGTCTTTTACTAATGTTGAGATTATCTCACCAGTTTTATTTTCACTAAAATAATGTAAATCTTGATCGATTAAATTTTTAATTAAAACATGTTTTAGATTGGTTTCATAACTTCTTGCAATATATCCGCTTAATAAGTACATAAAATAAGAAAATAGTACAACACCACTAATATTTGATACCATTAAATATAAGAAATTATAAACACTAAAATTAAATCCTAATATAACAATATATAGTTTTTGTCCATCAAATTTAATATAATCATAAAACATTGTGTTAATTAACTTCTCTATTGCTTCATTAGTTGCATAACGACTTAAAAAGTCATTTATTTGTTGCTGGGTTAAACCATATTGCTTTAATAATTCATATAATTGTTCTTTGTTTTGAGCTGAAGCAACAACGGATTTTGATACAAGTAAAGCTGTGATATATTCTACTATTTTAATATTTATAGCAGATAAAATAACACAAACTATTACAAAAATTACTACAATAATTGATAAGTATCATTTTTCTTTTAAAGCTCTACAAACATGACTGGTTAAATTATTGTCAATTTTAAACTCTATTTCTTTCATTAGATCATTCCTTTTTTATTAATTTTTTGTGATAATATTTATTTGAATATTGTTTCAAATAAATTATATTGTTTCATTTAAAACAAGATTAGCATAACATTAGAGTTGGAGAAAGTCAATGAAAAAAGAAATCAAGTTTGATCAGTTTTCAAATTTAATAAAAAATTTTATTGTCGTTACTTTACTTTCAAGACAATTAGAAGAATTTATTGAAAATCAAAACAAAGATATTTATAAAAATGCTTATATTCACTTAATGTTTATAAATTATGTTGAAGGAATAAGTCAAATGGAATTAAGTTTACTAACAGGTACAAATAAATCAACACTAGTAAGAAATATAAATGATTTAGTAAAGAAAGACTATGTATGTAAAAAAACCTCAATCCGAGCAAATGAAAATGAATTATATTTAACAAATAAAGGTTTAGAAATTGTCGATAAAATTAAAAATTGAATTAATGATAGGGAACTTGAAATTGAAAAAAGTACAAAAGATAGTCAAAAAACTAAAGAAAGTGTTTCTGAATATTTGCTAAAAATAATTAATATGTACTCTATATATTAAAAAAATACTTAGTTTATTTAAATAAACTAAGTATTTTTAAACATATCTATCATTTTTCTTCATCATTTATTTTATTTTTTAAAATTTCTGAACGTTTTTTAACATAATCTTTTTCAATTTTTCCAATATCATGATATAAATCACGACTTGCTTTAATTCTAAGTTTTTTTAGTTCTTCATCACAATAAACCCATGTTAACCAAACTATGTGGAAATGACGTAAGTATTTAATTTCTCTTTCATCATACATTTCATAACTAAGTTCTTGAGCTTCTTTTTGTGCATAGTCAACTCATTTTTGAGGATCAACATTTTGTCCGTAAGCTTCTTTTGCAAGATCTTTATAACTTAATGCTTTTTTAACTATTATATCTTCAAGTGATTGTAATGTATTTGCGATTTCAGCAACAACTGCTTGATCAAACTCATCATAAGAGTTAAATTGGTGTTTAGATAAATAAAACATTTTAGTGTTTAAATTACTAACAGGATTACCACCACTACCAAGATGTTCTCTTTCGGTTATTATTTTAAACTCAGCCTCAATTTCTTTATAAAAGTCTGATTTTATACGCATTTACATTCACCTCATTTCTTTAAAAATTACATTTTTTTTATTATAGCATAAAAACCCTTTATTTACTAAATTATTGAACACTTAAATAAGGTAAAATAATCTTAAACTATTTAAAAGATTTATTATTTTAATATTACTATTGAAAAACAATTTCATAATACTTGCAAATATGTCAATAACTAATTAATTTTTCCTAAAACTTTATTTTTTGAGTTTTTATAAAAGATTCAATTAGTATACTTTCAAGGACTGCTTGTTTTTATTGGCTTATAAATTTTATTTATCTCAGCCGGGTTTTTATTTTCATACACCTCTTTATAAGTAGAATTTTGTAATACTTCTAATAAAGGCATTCATTCGCTATATGAGTTTGAATATAGTTTTCCGTCAAATGTCTCAACAACCATTATTTTTGTTTTATTTTTATAAAAAACTGGTTCTCCATTTGAATGTGGAATATTGTACTTATTTTGGTATTTTATAGTTGAACCCTTATTTACGGTTCTTTCAAATCTTCTAGATAAATAAAAATCTATATTTTTAGTTTCTTCAAAAAATCTAAAAGAATTAGTGATATTCTCTATTTGAAGGGAAAACTGTGAATTATATTTATCTATATATTCATCTAAAAACAAATTAGCTTGGTTTATAGTTGATATATTATTTTCTTTAAGTTCCTTTGGTAGGCGATCTTGAAGTGTATTTCACAACCTTTCAATACGGCCTTTAGTTTGTGGAACGCTAGATGTTGTTAATTTTATTCCTAAGTTGTGACACAAAAATCCGTATTGTGTTAAGGAGTCAGAATGTAGATCTGACTCCTTTTCTTTTGGACTTCAAAATACCGTTCTTTTGTCTGTCAATATTTCTTTAGGAATCCCATAGTTAAGAAAAACTTTCTTTGTGATATTGTAATAACCCATAAGAGTTTCTTCAGTGTCAAAATATAAAGCCAATATTTTGCCAGTAGCATCATCAATAAAACCATGTAGATATCATTTTTCTTCTTTAATTCAGTAATGTACAGAAGCATCTGTTTGCAACCTTTCTCCAAACTCAGTTTTTCTATGTTGCATTGGATGACTATTTTCAATACTTAATAAAGTATTTAAATATTCTTTTTTTTCTATATTTTTTATATTTTGATTTTTTAAACTGTAAGCTATTTTTTGTTTAATTATTTTTTTAGTTACTTTATGTATTCTTGGAGAATACATGTTATTTTCCTTTAATAAACTAAGTAAATATGTATACGAAACTTTTATATTATAATTTTCTAGCAACTTTTCTTGAAAGTGTTTGTAATTGTAGTCACAAAATTCATCTTTATATAATTTAATTATTTTTTGACTAATATCACTGCTTATTCTTCTGCAAGACAATCTGCCAGTGTTCTTATGAATAAAAGCTATGTAACCATTTTTTTTATATTTATTAATTAATATATTTACATTTCTAATTGTTTGACATAACTTTATAGAAGCTGACTCTTTTGTTATTTTTTGATCTATAACGTCTTTGATAATTTCCATTCTCTTTTTTTCATTCATTTTTAAATATCTCCTCATTTTAAACCTCCCAATAAAATAATTATAGTTTGGGAAATTTTAATTTGTTATATATAAGGAAAATATCATATGTTATTGACATGAAAAACAATTTCATAATACTTGCAAATATTGTTTTTTTTTTTTTTTTATGTTAAAGTGATAAATTATAAGGAGAAAAAAGAATGAAAAAAGTTTTAAGTTTGTTAAGTGCTTTAACTATTGTTGTTTCATCATCTTCATATGTTATCGCGTGTCCAAAAAAACAAGCAGAAGATGACACAACAGAAAATAATCCTGTTGATGATAAAAACTATGAATATTCTAAAATGGAATATTTACAAGAAGTTACAAAAATTATAGATAAAAATATTTTAGAAGCTAAAAATAAATGATTTGAACTTAGTAGTAATAATTCTAATAATGAATTTTTAAACTTTGAGTCTTTAAATGCAACAAGTTTATTTGAAAGCACAAATTCAAAAAAAATTAGTGATGTATTTAAAAATATTGATGAAACTAAAGAGAATGATTTAATTAAAGATGTTAAATCTAAAATTAATTTTGAAGAAATTTCTAAAGAAATAAAAGTTTTAAAAAGCAATGATAAATATAACGCACTAATATCAAATATAAATGATAGTGAATTAATTAAAATTGATATTGAAGCATTGAAAAACAATGAAGAAGGTTTTTTAAAATTTACTAATATAAATAAAGAAAAAAATGATTTTTTAATTAATTTAAATACAAAAATTAAGTTTGAATTGAATTACAATGCAGAAAATCAAAGTGTTATTAAAGATAGCAGTGAAGAAATTAATTTAAATTATGTTAATTCTACAGATAAATCTTTAGTAACATTTTATAACAACAAATTAAATGAAATAAAATATGGCTTTCTAGAAAAAGATAGTGAATATAGCACCATTATAGATAACAGTAGTTCTGAAGAAATAGATAAATTTATTAATGATGAAGAAACTGTAAAACAAAGACTAAATTCAACACTAAATAACGAGACTTTAAAAGCAAAAATTCTAAATAAATTAACAGTTGATGAAACTCTTAAAGATTATGTTTCTGTTGAGTTTAATCCTAGCATTAAAAATTTAGTTGATTTAGATAATTATCAAGCTAAGAATAATAATCAATTATGAAATTATTCATTAAGTGCAAATAAAAATAAAAAATATAAATGAAAAAATGTTGAAGACACAATTATACCTGATATAGAAAAAAATGAAGATCTATATAATTTTATTTTCAAAAAAATTTCAAAAGAAAAAGATAAAAACAATAAATATGAAAAAGTACTTTATGAATATGTAAATAGTAATTTTAAAACTTGAACACAACAATACTATAACAGTATTATAAACTATGATAAAAATATATCTGATAGCGCAAAAGCAGCTATTAAAACAACTACTAATTTAGGGTTGTATAATTTATCAGGATTACAATTAATAATTCAAAAAGATCAACCAAATGAACTTAAAGTTGATTTATCTGAATTTTATATTGCAGCAGGTCTTAATATTTCAAATGAAGATATTACAAGTGAAAGTTTAAATGAAAACTCAGTATTATTTAAATCGATTATTGAAAATTTATCAAAGGGTATTAATGCTTATCATAAAGTATTTGGTATTGAAGATACAAAAGATAGTTATAGTCTTGCTGCTTTTAACGGACAATTAAATGAAACAGACAATATCTGACAAAGTTTTGATCGTAAATATATATCAGGAGCAGAATATTCTTCATCTTGAATGTTTGCAGACTCATATTTATATAGAATGAATAAAGCACTATCTTTAGATATTATAGATAGAAGTGATAGTGGTATAGAAATACAATCAAAAGCTAGAAAACAATTATTTGATGAAGGAAATCAATCAATATATAAATGAGAATTTCAATCAAAAATTGATATTTACTTATACATTCGTAATGAAATTAATGGTATGGGTTTTGTAGTTGATAATTTCAATAATGGTGGAAGTACTCAAACAGCCGATATAGGTTTTAATTTGAACTTTATAAATGTTACCTTTGTAACTGATAAAGTATGAAAAAAACCAGCTAATTATAATCAATACACAAGTCCCAAATTTGTAATATTTGAGAATAAAAGAACTAAGTAAAACATAATACTATTTTAAAAACATTTATTAATTTTATTAATAAATGTTTTTTTATGTAAAAAGTAGTATTTTTAACACGTAGTATTTTTTTTTAATTGTATAAATTATCATCAAACTTTTATTATTTACTATTTTTTATTTTTAAACTAAAAAAAATTACTAAGTATTATAAAATAATAAAGATAAGGGGAATAAATTATGAATAACAAATCGGGAATATTTTTAGTTAACAAACCTTTAAATATAACTTCAAACGAATTAATTCAAAGAATAAAAAATAAGTTTCATATTAAAAAAATAGGGCACGCTGGAACATTAGATCCAATTGCAACTGGTTTAATGGTAGTGTTAACAAACCAAGCTACAAAAATCTCAAATTACTTATTAAAAGCAGATAAAGTTTATATTGTAGAGATGAAATTGTTTAAAAAAACAGATACAGGAGATATAACAGGTAAAGTAATTGAAAGTCAAGAATTTCAAAAAATATCAAAAAAAGATGTTGAGTTAATTGTAGATAAATATAATGGATATATTTATGACCAATACCCTCCAATTTATTCAGCTATAAAAGTTAATGGAAAAAAATTATATGAATATGCTAGAAATGATCAAGAAGTTGAATTAAAACCTAGAACTGTAACTATTAATGAATGTGAGTTAATTAATTTTGATCAAAAAATGGGAATAATAAAATTAAAAGTTAATTGTAGTAAAGGCACTTATATTCGTAGTTTAGTTCAAGATTTTGCTAATGAAATTGGTTGCTTATCTACAGTCAGTTCCTTAGAAAGAACTGGATCTGGAGAATTTAACTTAAGTCAGGCAAAAACAGTTGACCAATTGCAAGAAAGTGATTTAATAAGTATGTATGATGGTTTAATTCAAAATAATCATGCTTTAATCGAATATCACAAAATTAGAGACATCATTCAAGGAAGAGCAATAACTTTAACTGGTAGAAGTGATGAAGTTGTGTTTTTAATAAATGATAAAAAAAATGTTTTAGCAATTTATAAGTGAGTTGCAAAAGACCTATACACTTGTCAAAGAGGTTTGTGAGATGAACAACTAGAATTAGAACTAACAGAAGCTGAAAAGGATTTTTAAATGCAATTAATTGATATTGATTTTACAAAATTAAATTATAATTTCAATAAAAAAAATACAATTTGTATTGGATTTTTTGATGGTGTTCATAAATTACATCAAAAAATTATGTTAAAAACTAAAAGTATTGCAAAAGAAAATAATGAATCTTTTTCTATCATGACTTTTTCAAAAAAAGTTAGCGATTTTTTAAAAAATCAATCTAATAATTTGCAATCAAAAAAAGTTAAATATCAAATTTTACAAAATTTATTTGAACCTGATTATTTATTTGAAATTCAAGTTAATAAAAAAACAATATCAAAAAGCAAATCTGAGTTTATATCTTATTTAAAAGATATACTAAACGCAAATCACATAATTGTTGGTAGTGATTTTACATTTGGATATAAAAGAGAAGGTAAAATTGATGATTTATACGAAGCTTTTGGCAAAGAAAATGTTTATGTATTTAATCGAAATTTTAATTATTCAACAAGTAATTTAAAGCAATTACTTTATGAAGGTAAAATAGAACAATTAAATGATAAAATTGGATATTTTTATAAAGTAATTTTAAAAAAAATTCCTAATAAATCAAATACTTATAAAATCCATCAAAGTAATTCAATACTTAAAAATGGTTATTATCTTTGTTCGATAAATAATAAAGAAATTAAAATAAAATTTGAAAATAATGTTACTTATTTAAAAAACGAATTTAATTATTTTGATAGTATTAGTATCGAAATAATTAAATATTTAAATAAGTAATTTTTTTTATAAAAGTAGTTTTAAATGTATAAAAAAATTTAATAATATGTAAAATAAAATATATTATTTACAATAAAAAAAACAAAAGAATAAAAATAGAAAAAAATGTTAAGTTTTTTATCAATAATATCAATTATTTTAACTTCATTTTCTTTCATGTTAAATGGAACTATTTTAAGTAATATAGATTTACAATCTAATAATAAATTAACTAGAAGTAGTGTATGAGAGTAAAAAATATAGTTCACTCTGTATATGCAGACCTACAGGAACCGAATTGAAAAATAATTATAAAACAGAAATTTTATCAGCAACTTCATATGAATGGTTTAATTTTAGCTCTAATAAAAAAATTATAAAAATTATTGGTAAATACGATTTAAAAACAAATACAAACACAGTTTCAAATTCAAATTATTAATTAAGCTTAGATGAAGGTGGGTCTTCTGAAAATCAAAAAGTTTGAATTTTTAAATATATAAAGAGTGTTTGAAGAGGTTGACTCATCAAACATCTGAAAAATCTACTAAAGTAAATGATAGATACACACCTCAAATGGAAGTGATGCGATTGAAGTTGAATCATATTTTTATGCGAGAACTGCAGTCGTTGTACACCATTGTGAAACAAATTCTAAAATTATAAAAGTTGATTTTATTCTTTTAGAGAGGTGAGTTATGATAAAAATTAGTAATTTAAATAAAAAATTTTATTCTGTCAAGTATAGTAAATATACTTTGTCAATTATATAATGAGTTTTTTTATTCTAACTTTATACATAGAGGATTATATTTATAATGTAAATAAAGACTTTAAAGAAGTTTTTGTTAATGAAAATATTGATTTTGATGTCAAAAATGTAGAAATTTTAGGTATTTTTGGACCTAATGGTGTAGGAAAAACCACTTTATTATGTCAAATAATGAGATTTTTAAAGCCGATAAGTGGTGAAATAATTGTTGATGATATTAATTCTTAAATTAATCATATAAATTTATGGATAAAGTTTGTTTTGTAGCCGGAGAAATAAAATTATATGAAAATATGAAAGTAAAACAATTTTTTAAATTTTCTAAAATATTAGAACATAATTATGAAGAAAGCTTTTTTAGTAATTTAATTAAATTATTTATTTAGATTTAAATAAAAAAATTAAAGACTTATCAAAAGGAAACAAGCAAAAAGTGTCATTGATTTGTGCTTTAATGAATAAACCAAACTTACTTATTTTAGACGGGCCTACATCAGGCTTAGACTCAGTTTTACAAGAAGTTTTAAAAAATTTAATTTAAAATTAAAAAAATAGGTACTACTATACTAATTTGTTCTCATATTTTTGAAGAAGTTGTTAGTTTATGTGATCGAGTAATTTTTTAAAAAAAGAAAAATAGTTAGAGAATTTGAATTATTAGATATGAAATTGGATACAATTAAAAATGAATTTGAAACAATTTCTATTATAGAAGATGAAATAAAAGAAATTGAAGATATTTTTAATAATGAAAAATAATACTAATATTAATAAATTGATAAAAGTTCATTTAATTCTAAATAATGGGATGATAAATATTTTTCACATTACTAATGTTTTTTATAGTTACTATTTTATTAAAACTGTTATTTCAACTCATTTTCCTTTTGCAAAAACACCTTATATTGCAGACATTATTGTAAGTGGTCAACAAAATAAAGGTAGCAATAATACAAGTAGTAGTGAAGATAGTGTGTTTAGCATTTATTCTATTATCTGTTGACTGCTTTTAATGTACCTTTTATTGTATTATTTTTAATTTTTAATATATATTTTATTAATAAATATACTATTAAAGACATAAATAGGGGATGTATTTCTATATTTTTATCATTAAGCGCTTATAGAAATAAAGTTATTCTTTAAAAATTATTAACAACTCTAATAATTAATACAATAAAATTTTTACCTTATTATCTAATAATTATCATATTTTCTTTAATAGCAAAAGATTCTAGCTTATATATTGGTTATGCGATATTTTATGGAATTCAGTTTTTTATGTTTATTTTATTATTGAGTTCAATTATATTCTTG
Source organism: Spiroplasma gladiatoris (assembly GCF_004379335.1). NCBI lineage: Bacteria > Bacillati > Mycoplasmatota > Mollicutes > Entomoplasmatales > Spiroplasmataceae > Spiroplasma > Spiroplasma gladiatoris. Next base: position 451,023 of record NZ_CP038013.1, read on the forward strand.
CTATCAACAATTTTTAATGAAAATAGCGTAATATTAACAATTTGTAATTACACATTTGTTGCTTTTATTTTACTAACATGATTATTTAACTTAATTAGTTATATTTTAGAAGATAATATAAAAGCTTTAAAGTATATAAAATATATTTCACCTCAATCACAAATTTTAAGTTTTAAGATTTGACTCAAAATCAAGTAAAATACTTGAAGAATATAGTTATGAAGATTATAAAGTTAAAGTCACTCAAGATGCTATTAAAAAACTAAACTAAATTTTAAGTACTTTAACATTATCAATTTATTTAGGATTAACAGCATTAATGGGTTGATTTACAATTAAACAATTTAATAACAAAGATATTAAGAATTAGTAAAAAGGATAGTTATTTATGCTTAAATTCCTTTTTTAAAAATAATCTATAACAAATTCCTACTAAATAAAACCAGTAATTATTTAAATATAATAAGTTTTTGATATATATATCTATCAAAAGTACTTTAATATTACTTTTGAATTAAAAATATAATATTTAAAAGTAAAAGATTTATTAAATTTTTTTTCATATTTAAAAATATCAACTTATTTATTATTTTTAATAATTATTTATTGTAAAATAAAAAAAAGGAGACAAAATGAAAAGAATTTTAAGTTTATTAGGAGTAATAAGTTTAACTTCATCAATAGCGTGTGGAGTTGTTGCTTGTAAAAAAAATCCAAATTCTGAAAATACTGAAGAAAATGGTATTTACAAAGATTATTTATCTACTCTTTCAGAATATAAAGGAAAAATTAGAGATATTATTAATGGACAAATTCGATTAGTTCAAAATTCATGACAAATTGATAGTGATCAATCAAAAAATAATAAATTTTTAAATATCACAGTTTTAGAACCAATTTTAAAAGAACTTAGTCCTGTTGAAGATAGTGTTCAAGGAAAAAATGGATCATATCTTCTAAACCAAGTTTTTGAAAAAAATAATTTTTTACAAGAATCATATTTTGCTGATTTAAATACTTATTTAGATTTTGATTTAATTAGAAAACAAGTCATTGAATTATCTAAAGATGAAAAATATAATATTTTAACTGGTGGTATTGATGAAGATAATTTAATACTTATAAATAGAGAGAAATACGGAGTAAGTGAATCAAACTTTAAACCTGTAGTTAATTATGTTCAAGATCAATTAGTAGAAGTTAAGTCAATAGTATATTTTGAACTAAATTATCTTGGAATAGATGGTGTTTTATCAAAGAATGAAGAAAATAAATATGATTTTAATTACCAAATATGAACAAAAACAGATGTTCTTGGAGGCTTGAAAAAAAGCTTAGAAGAATTAAAATATAGTCTTTTAATTAATGATGATATTGAAAAATCTTCAATAATTCAAGAAAATGATGTTACTTCTAATTATGATGATTTAAAAAACAAGTTTATTGATAAGTTTAACAAATTAAGTGATCAAATTTTAGAAGTTTATAATAAGAATGTTAACGCTTCTGGTTATACTTTTTCATGAGATAAAGAAAGCAAAACACCATTTAATAACTTTGGAGATACTACAGAAGAGGTTTGAGATTATCAAGCTAAACCTTCTTCTAAAAAAGAATATGCTTGAAAAGATAACAATGATTTATATAAAAACTTAGAAGCAAATCCTGAATTATATGATTATATTTTTAAAGATATTTCTAAATCAAAAGATGAAGATGGTGTTGAAACTTCTATTAATAATTATATATACAATGAATTGCCAAATTGATTTAATACTTATTATTCAAACATAGAATTTGATGCTAATAATGATGAAATATTTAAATCAATTGAAGATACTGATCTAAAAGAAAAAATTATAAAAAAATTAAAATCTACTATCGATCTTAAAAGAGTAAGTGTTGGAAGTTTAAAATTAAATATAAGCGGTGTTGAAACTTCTATTAATAATTTAGATATATTAACTGGATTTAGTTTTGATACAAATGAGGATCTTAGCCAAATCAACAAAGAAAATAAAAACTCAAAAACAGCACTAGGTTTAGCTAAAAATGTTGATAAAGGTTTAAAATCTTATAAAAATGTTTTAGGTGTTAGAAAACCTTCAGATTTAAAAAATAACGACTTTAAAGATTATCGTATGTTTGGATTTGATGGTGGTAAATATAATTTATGAGACACTTTTGATTGAAATGTAATATTTCGTAATGGAGATTTTTTAATTTTTTTATGAGGACCATTTGTAGAACCACTCAATAGATACTTATCATTAAAAGCTGACAATAACGAAAGTCAAGTTAACGCAAGAAAAGAACTTTTATCTGAAGGTAATCAAACAAAATTTGATATAGGTTTCCAAACCAAAGAAAGTGCATCGGGAAGAGGTAGAATTATTAAAGAAGATAATGTTGGTGATTATTGAAATAATGATTATCCTGGATTTATAATAAATGATCAAGGTGGAGGAACAGGTAATTGATATAATCATTGAGAGTTATCAATTGATTATTTAAGTGTAAGTTTTAAAATTATTGAAAACTTTACTGGAGATAAATATTATTATAATATCTTTGCAAATACTGCAGTTATTGAAAAACTAAACAAAAAAGCTTAATCAAATACAAATTAATAAATAATTACACTAAATTAAGTATATTTTAATAAACTACTCTTAAAAATTTCTTTAAGAGTAGTTTTTAATTTATTAACTATTTTATTATTATAAAGTTTATTGTTTTTAAATTCATACCCTATATATTAAACCAACTTATAAGTTGCAATCTTTTGTATGAATGAATAATTATGTCATACTAATTAATTAATACATTTAAATTTTTAATTGTTTGACGCTATTTAGTAAAAGATTATTCTTTTATCATTCATTGATCTATTAAAATTTAATAATCTTTATTTTTTAGTTTATTTTTAAATTTCCTCATTTTAAACCTTCCAATAAAATAATTATAGTTTGGGAAATTTTAATTTATTATATATAAGGAAAATATCATATGTTATTGACACAAATTTTTTTATAATATTTACATAGATTGTTTATTTTTTATTTTTTTTTGTTATTCTATAAAAAAGGAGACAAAATGAAAAGAATTTTAAGTTTATTAGGAGTAATAAGTTTAACTTCATCAATAGCGTGTGGAGTTGTTGCTTGTAAAAAAAATCCAAATTCTGAAAATACTGAAGAAAATAATAATTACAAAGATTATTTATCTACTCTTTCAGAATATAAAGGAAAAATTAGAGATATTATTAATGGACAAATTCGATTAGTTCAAAATTCATGACAAATTGATAGTGATCAATCAAAAAATAATAAATTTTTAAATATCACAGTTTTAGAACCAATTTTAAAAGAACTTAGTCCTGTTGAAGATAATGTTCAAGGAAAAAATGGAAAATATCTTCTAGACCAAGTTTTTGAAAAAAATAATTCTTTACAAGAATTATATTTTGCTGATTTAAATACTTATTTAGATTTTGATTTAATTAGAAAACAAGTCATTGAATTATCTAAAGATGAAAAATACAATATTTTAACTGGTGGTATTGATGAAGATAATTTAATACTTATAAATAGAGAGAAATACGGAGTAAGTGAATCAAACTTTAAACCTGTAGTTAATTATGTTCAAGATCAATTAGTAGAAGTTAAGTCAATAGTATATTTTGAACTAAATTATCTTGGAATAGATGGTGTTTTATCAAAGAATGAAGAAAATAAATATGATTTTAATTACCAAATATGAACAAAAACAGATGTTCTTGGAGGCTTGAAAAAAAGCTTAGAAGAATTAAAATATAGTCTTTTAATTAATGATGATATTGAAAAATCTTCAATAATTCAAGAAAATGATGTTATTTCTAATTATGATGATTTAAAAAACAAGTTTATTGATAAGTTTAACAAATTAAGTGATCAAATTTTAGAAGTTTATAATAAGAATGTTAACGCTTCTGGTTATACTTTTTCATGAGATAAAGAAAGCAAAACACCATTTAATAACTTTGGAGATACTACAGAAGAGGTTTGAGATTATCAAGCTAAACCTTCTTCTAAAAAAGAATATGCTTGAAAAGATAACAATGATTTATATAAAAACTTAGAAGCAAATCCTGAATTATATGATTATATTTTTAAAGATATTTCTAAATCAAAAGATGAAGATGGTGTTGAAACTTCTATTAATAATTATATATACAATGAATTGCCAAATTGATTTAATACTTATTATTCAAACATAGAATTTGATGCTAATAATGATGAAATATTTAAATCAATTAAAGATACTGATATAAAAGAAAAAATCTTTAAAAAATTAAAATCTACTATCGATCTTAAAAGAGTAAGTGTTGGAAGTTTAAAATTAAATATAAGTGGTGTTGAAACTTCTATTAATAATTTAGATATATTAACTGGATTTAGTTTTGATACAAATGAAGATCTTAGCCAAATCAACAAAGAAAATAAAAACTCAAAAACAGCACTAGGTTTAGCCGAAAATGTTGATAAAGGTTTAAAATCTTATAAAAATGTTTTAGGCGTTAGAAAACCTTCAGATTTAAAAAATAACGACTTTAAAGATTATCGTATGTTTGGATTTGATGGTGGTAAATATAATTTATGAGACACTTTTGATTGAAATGTAATATTTCGTAATGGAGATTTTTTAATTTTTTTATGAGGACCATTTGTAGAACCACTTAATAGATACTTATCATTAAAAGTTGACAATAACGAAAGTCAAGTTAACGCAAGAAAAGAACTTTTATCTGAAGGTAATCAAACAAAATTTGATATAGGTTTCCAAACCAAAGAAAGTGCAGCAGGAAGAGGTAGAATTATTAAAGAAGATAATGTTGATTATTATTGGAATAATGACTATCCTGGATTTATAATAAATGATCAAGGTGGAGGAACAGGTAAATGATATAATCATTGAGAGCTATCAATTGATTATTTAAGTGTAAGTTTTAAAATTGTTGAATCATGAACAAGAGATGAATACTATTATAATATATTTGCAAATACTGCGGTTATTGAAAAACTAAACAAAAAAGCTTAAAAAAATTACAAATTAAACTTTGTAATTTTTTTTATAATAAAAAAAACCGCACTAAATCTAAGTGCGGGCTATAAAATTAAAGTAAATTTTTTAAATAATAGTTTACTTTCTTAATCCTAATTTTTCAATAACAGCTTTATATCTGTTAACATCTTTTTTAAGTAAGTAATTTAATAAATGTCTTCTTTGAGCAACTTTTTTAACTAAACTTCTAATTGAAGAATAGTCTTTTTTATGTTTTGCTGAATGATCTTGTAAGTTTTTAATATCGCTGGTTAACAATGCGATTTGAACCTCTGCTTTACCAGTATCTTTGTCATTGTCTCCGAAATTATTAACAATATCTGTTTTTTGTTTACTTGAAACCATTTAATTTCTCCCTTTATTTCAGTCTCTATTTTGATTGAATTTGTTAAAACAAAGCATAAATACCTAAAGGGTTAAGATCTATGCAACGTAAAAACATCAATACATTTAATAGTATATATACATAAAAAGACTAAGTCAATAAAAAGGTTATTATATTTAAATAATTCTGGTGTCAATAACATATGATATTTTCCTTATATATAACAAATTAAAATTTTCCAAACTATAATTATTTTATTGGAAGGTTTAAAATGAGGAGATATTTAAAAATGAATGAAAAAAAGAGAGTGGAAATTATCAAAGACGTTATAGAACAAAAAAAACAAAAGAGTCAGCTTCTATAAAGTTATGTCAAACAATTAGAAATGTAAATATATTAATTAATAAATATAAAAAAAATGGTTACATATCTTTTATTCATAAGAACACTGGCAGATTGTCTTGCAGAAGAATTAGCAGTGATATTAGTCAAAAAATAATTAAATTATATAAAGATGAATTTTGTGACTATAATTACAAACGCTTTCAAGAAAAGTTGCTAGAAAATTATAATATAAAAGTTTCGTATACATATTTACTTAGTTTATTAAAGGGAAATAACATGTATTCTCCAAGAATACATAGAGTAACTAAAAAAATAATTAAACAAAAAATAGCTAACAGTTTAAAAAAATCAAAATATAAAAACTATAGAAAAAAAAGTATTTAAATACTTTATTAAGTATTTAAAATAGTCATCCGATGCAACGTTGAAAAACTGAGTTTGGAGAAAGGTTGCAAACAGATGCTTCTGTACATTACTGAATTAAAGAAGAAAAATGATATCTACATGGTTTTATTGATGATGTTACTGGCAAAATATTGGCTTTATATTTTGACACTGAAGAAACTCTTATGGGTTATTACAATATCACAAAGAAAGTTTTGCTTAATTATGGGATTCCTAAAGAAATATTGAAAGACAAAAGAACGTATTTTGAAGTCCAAAAGAAAAGGAGTCAGATCTACATTCTGACTCCTTAACACAATACGGATTTTTGTGTCACAACTTAGGAATAAAATTAACAACATCTAGCTTTCCACAAACTAAAGGCCGTATTGAAAGGTTGTGAAATACACTTCAAGATCGCCTACCAAAAGAACTTAAAGAAAGTAATATATCAACTATAAACCAAGCTAATTTGTTTTTAGATGAATATATAGATAAATATAATTCACAGTTTCCCCTTCAAATAGAGAATATCACTAATTCTTTTAGATTTTTTGAAGAAACTAAAAATATAGATTTTTATTTATCTAGAATATTTGAAAGAACAGTAAATAAGGGTTCAACTATAAAATACCAAAATAAGTACTATATTACACATTCAAATGAAGAACCAGTTTTTTATAAAAATAAAACAAAAATAATGGTTGTTGAGACATTTGACGGAAAACTATATTCAAACTCATATAGCGAATGAATGCCTTTATTAGAAGTATTACAAAATTCTACTTATAAAGAGGTGTATGAAGATAAAAACCCGGATGAGATAAATAAAATTTATAATCCAATAAAAACAAGCAGTCCTTGAAAGTATACTAATTGAATATTTTATAAAAACTCAAAAAATAAAGTTTTAGGAAAAATTAATTAGTTATTGACAGTAAATAAATCAATTTTTTAAAATATAAATTTTTTTTCAATAAAATTAGTTAATCTAAGGTTTTTTATTTTAATTTATAAATGAATATAAATATATATTTAATTATAAGGGGATTCTCAGTAATTACTAGTTACATTAAAAACTTTTAAAAAACTGACAAAAACATTCAAGACAATTTATTAAGCAGAAGTTTAGTTAAAAAAATTTCCCAATAAGATGTCTGTTAAATTACTTCTTAATTAAATGTCAATAGATATAACACAATAATTTAAAAATTTAAATTAAGAATATAGATTGAAAAACTTACTATTGATAGTAAATTTTTATTTTAACTAACTTAAAATACTTTTGAATTCACAATTATATGTAAGTTTTAGCTTTTTTAATAATATTAATTTATAGATTTTAAAGAGATAAATGAAAAAGCTTAAAAAATTATTATTTTATTTACAAGTTTTTCAGCTATATTTGTATCAAATTTTTAGTTCTGCAATCTATATGAACTATAAAACTACTAACAATTATAACAATATTACAAAATATCCAAAAGCAGCAAGTAAAAGTATTTATAAAAATGACTTAATGTTATCAAGGTGAACATAACAAAACTTTTAATAGAAGCATTCAAACATTTATCAAAACAGATATTTCACTCAACTTGTATACGAGGAAATGTTATAAGTTATTATTGATAATTATATAATTTTAATACGCCTTTTATTGAATTAGTCTTTTAATATTTATTAATTGTAATTTATATTTTTAAAATGTAAATATCTTAATTTTCTATATATTTATGCATCGTTTTAAAAAAATATCAAAATAAAAACTTTAAAAAAGGGAAAATTTAAAAGGATCAAGTAAATAAAAAAATAGATATTATTAATAAATTTGGTAATGATTATAAAGATACTAGTAAAGAAGAAATGCAAACTGCATTGTAGATAAGTAATATTAAAAATCTACAAGATTATTTAGCGAAACGTAAAAAGAAATATTCTTCAATTATAAGCTTTTTAAAAAAAATTTCAAAGAAGATAATTATCAAGTGACTTACTAAAAAAAGTTAAAAGATATAAATTTGTTATTGCAAAACTTGTATTAATAAAATAAAAAATTTAAATATTTAGTTAAAATATCACAGGATTTTTAATATAATTTAGTAAGAGGTAAAAATAATGTATAATGGAACAAGTTTATTTTCCAATGTGGGAATTGATGAACATTTTTTTAAAACAAGAAATGTAAAGATAAAAGTGGCTAACGAATTATTAGATAAAAGAGCTATGTTTTACAAACATTTATATCCTGATGTAGATGTAATAATAGGTGATATAAGAAATGATATCGTTTTTAAAACTATTATAAATAAACATGTTAAATATAAATGTGACTTTCTGATTGCTACTCCACCTTGTCAAGGTATGTCTGTGGCAGGAAAAATGGATAAAAATGACGAGAGAAATGCTTTAATTAAATATGTTGTAAAATTTATACAAATAACAAAACCGAAAAATATTTTAATAGAAAATGTACCAGGTTTATTAAAATTTAAAATAGAAGTTAATGGCGAAAAAGTAGCAATTAAAGATTATATAATTAACACTTTAGAATGTATGGGCTATATAGTTAATTATGGTGTTTTAGATGCCGCTGATTATGAAACGCCTCAACATAGAAAAAGAGCGATTTTTCTAATTTCTAATATTAGGAAGTGAGAATTTCCTAAACCCAAAAATAGAATAACTGTAAAAGATGTTATATATAATTTAGAAAGTATAGAGTCTGGCGAAAAAGGAAAACATAGATTTCATTATGCAAAAAAACATAATAAAAAGCACATTTTATGAATGAGTAATACGCCAACAGGCAAATCAGCACACGATAACTTAGAACATTTTCCTATAAAGGATAATGGTGAAAAAATAAAAGGATATAAGACAACTTACAAAAGAATTGATTGAGATAAGCCTGCTCCAACAATAACTATGGCAAATGGATCAATTTCAAGTCAAAATAATGTTCACCCAGGTAGAATAAAAAAAGATAAAACTTATTCGGATGCTAGAGTATTGACGATATTAGAACTTTTAAGGTTAACAGGGTTACCAGATGATTGAAATATACCGATCTGAGCTACCGATAATTTAATCCGAGAAGTAATCGGAGAATCATTTCCGCCTAAGTTTGCTTTATCAATGTTAAGTACAATGCCAAATGAATATGAAGATGAATAAAATTATATGACAAGCACCAGGCAATGGAAAAATATTCGATAGCAGTTTCTATGATATCAATAAGACTAATTCTTATATGACTACAAGAAGTTTTTATGTGCTTGAATTTTTTATTAAAATGGGGAAGATAAAAATTATTAAAATTAAAGATTTGGAAAAACAAATAAAAAATTATTTAATTAATAACTTTAAATCATTTAAAAAGAATGATAGCGTTGTATCACACTTCTATAAACCTTTAATTTTTTATGGTCTTTTGAAATATATTTATATTGGAAATGACAAATATATTATGCCTTCTTTTGAAGGTAGAAAATTTGTAAGTGAAATTAAAATTAATAATTCTACTCTTGCATTAAGTTACTTTTTTAGGGCCACCATGGAAGTTATGTACCCAAACGATGCTACTCCAGATGTAAAAAATTTATATCTTTTTCCATTTAGAATAATTTATTATTATATTTTAAAAAATGGTTTTATAACCAAAGATTTTATTGATTATAAAATAGTTTTTATAAATACTATTGCAGATATAAATAATAACATTTTTTATAATTTAAAAAATACATCAAAAAACAAAAAGTTCAGAACATGAGTTATTAACTCATTAGTCGATGTAGGAATACTAAATTTAAAAAACGACATATATACTTTGAATAATAATATAATAACTTTAATACAAAATGAATATGAAATGAATATCGATAAAATGTTTTTTACATGAAATGATGAAATAGAATTTTATGATACAAAGATTATAACTAAAAATAAAGCGAGAAATCAAAAGTTAGCGAAATCTTGTATAGAGAGATCTAATTTCAAATGTGAAATTGACAATAATCATTTTACATTTAATAGTTTATCTAATAATATGTATTTAGAATCACATCATGTTATACCTTTTTCTATGCAAAATAGAGTTGATTTTGAATTAGATGTAATTGATAATTTAATAGCTTTATGTCCTAATTGTCACAAAGCTATGCATTATGGCGATAGCAACATAAAAACAAGTATGATAAATGCTATTTATAACTATAAAAATAACTTTTTATACAAAAATAATATTAATTTAAATGATTTGTTATACATTTATTTAAATAATACTTATTTATATAAAAATTAGTATAATAAAAAATATAATAAGATTGTAATTTTAAATAAATGTCTAAAAATTAATTTTATATAAGTTTTGCAGAAAATTGCTGTTTTACTATTACCCCATATAATTATGTAAGTTTAGAGACTCTATGATTAAAAAAAATATGAATTAATTAATGCATTAACACTGATAGAATCTTTTTAATTATTGCTTATTTTAGCATTTCCACTATCACTTATGTAATTTGATTAGAAAAAATAAATTCTACACATGAAATAGGTGTAGGATTTTTTTATGTAAAAAAACTTAATAATAATACAGTGAATTAAAATTGTTAAAATATAAAAAACAAAAAATAAAAATATTAAAACAAGAGTAAAAAATAATTAAATAAAAATAATTATACATAAAGATTATTTAATAGATAATTATTGTATAAAAGTTTATTAAGAAAAAAATTTATAAAAAATAAAAAGTCAAATAATTCTAATATTTATGGAATTATAAATTATCTTAAAGAAAAACAAATAAAAGAGTTAATTGAAAGGAGAATAAAAAAGAAAAAGATAAAAAAGAAAGAGAACAATCAACAAAATAACATTATTAAATTTAAAAATGAAATTAAGAATTCTATCAATGCATAGAGCTACATTTTATCAAAACAAGCAAAAATAATATATAGGGATATAAACTTATAAATTTATTTGAAGAAATATTATTTAAATCTAGGTATATCTATACAGTAGAAGAATAAGTGTTTTTTCATAAGTACAAGTAATAATTAACATAAAGAAATATAGTATATCAATAAAGATGAAATTTCATAATTAAAACAAAAAAACATTTTTACTAATTTAAAGAACTAGTAAATTGTGATTACAACTCTATTAAAGATAACATTATAGCGACTGATATGTTCCTTGTTTAGTTAAAGAAACAAGCACTCCTTATCTGCTGCTATAAGTCATAAAATTCAAAAAATAAAATTTTATATTTGTCAAAAAAACAAAAACAATGCAGAACAATTTGAAGACTTTAAATATAACAAATAAATAAAATTTTATTTTACATTTAGCATGGTTCTTGATAATCTAGTTATTAAGTTAGAAAAATAGTAAAACAAATAAATCGTCAGACAGGAATGAGTCTAACTGAAACTCATTAGATAATAGAGAAATATAGCTTTTTTTTTTTTTTTTGTTAAATTGTAAGCTGTCAAATCACATAACAAAAAATGAAAATAAATAAACATACAGACCTATAGAGCGGTATATAGATTAATATAACAACAAAAAAATACAAAAAGTTTTAAATTGAAAAATGCTGGCTGTTGTCACTTTTAAAATTTAAACTGTTGAATTTATTTTTTCCGTTTTTTTTTTTTTTTTTAATTTTTTTGCCTAAATAAAATCAATATAAACATATGTTAGAGGACCATTTGCTTAATTATTGTTATTATATAGTTGTAAAATTTTATATAATTATTTATTGCTTTTTTAATTTATTAAAATTGATTTTTTTAGTTTTGTTTTCACTCCCTTTATAAGGGTAAAGAAGTTTTTACACATTGCATTATCAATAGAATTATCAAGCCATGAAAATGATATTGTAATATTATTTTTTAAAATAAGTCATACCAACTATAAATTAGGTATTTGAGTCTTTTATAATACTGACTTACTATAAAACATTTTTTATTCAATATTTTTTTATTCTTGGCAAACCACAAATATTATTATTCTTTAAAAAATATCTTTTATTTCATAAACTAAATTAATGTATATTTTACGTTATATTCTGGTTTGTCTTTATTATGTCAACGATAATAACTCGCTATTGTTATATTTAATAATTCGCATAGAGAAATAAAAGAGTATTTACTCTTATATTTCTCTATGCTTTTATATTAATTAATTATTATTTTTTTAAATCATCTATTAGTTAATTAAACTTTTTTAAAATATCATTATCGATTTCCAAACACTTTATTTTTTGTTAAACTCTGCATTTTTTTATATTTTGAATTTTTTAAATTAGTTCTAATTTTTCCATTGTGTTTATTATGTTTCCCCACTTTTAAAATAAATGACTCGTAACCATAAAACTCTCAATTAACACACATTATTTTAACTGACAAATAATAAATGTTATAAATATTTTATAAATCTCTATAAGATAAATTTTGATTAAAATGGTTACTTACAATCTCCTTTTTGGTATCAAAATATAAAGTATTTTATTTATATCGCTTTAAATTTGTTATATAAAAAATTTTCCTTATATAATTTTATGTTTTTCAACATGATTTATACTTAGAAAATTATATTTAAAGCATATGTTAATATGTTGTATTTTTCTGAAATAATCTCTTACAATTAACATAAAAATTTATAAACATTAAAAAAGCGTTTAAATATAAAACAAGAACTAATAATTTTAAATTGTTGAATGCTATTAATTTATGTAATAAAATATAAATGGTGATTTTATGAAAAATAGTTTTAGAAATTATAATAAAATTTATTTAAAAGTACTCTTAGACGGAAATAAGAAACGTAAAGTAAATGACTTTAACTATTTATTAATAGAATTAAATAAATTAGTAAAATCAATCAGTATTTTATTTCCTGAAAACTCAAACATTAAATCATCAATAGGTAAAGGTTATTTAACTCACACACCTTGAATTTCAATTTTTGAAAAGAATAATTATGGTTTAACAATAATTTTCTATCCACTTTTAAACGGTTATTCAATAAATATTTGTCAAAAAACAGCAGATTTTTTTAATTCTAAAGAAGGAGTATTAGAATTAAAAAATAATAGAATAAAAATGGAAAAATATCTTAAACCATTGATGAAGAAAATAGGTTGAAAAAATAACTACCCGGAATTCTTTTATGATAACAATAAAGGTGTGATTACTAGAGGTGAAAGTTACTTAATCAGTTCTCCTGTGTGTAAATTTGTAAAGAATAATGATAATGCTTTAGATATAGAAAAAACTTTTAATGATATAAAAACTCTTTTTTATTATCTAAGTGAATATCAAGAACTTTCTATTGTTAATCCCACTTTGGGAGACTTAAATTTAATAAAAAAAGACAAACGCAATTATCTAGAAGTGATAAACAAGTATTTTAAGTTTTACCACAATTATTTTTCTAATAATAATATTGTCAAAGACATTATTGTTGGTGATGGGTATTTTAACAATAGAAGTACAGTTGACAGAAATAAAAATAAAAAAATTCAACTAATAAAAACAGAATTAGGTGATGATGCTGAAAAAAAGGTTGTTATTTATGAAAAAAGAAATCTTTTATTAAAAAATAGAGCAGATTTAGCTCAAAAGGTTAAGCAGAAAGATACTGACGGTGATGGGTATGATGTAGAAAGTTATTATCCGAATGGTAAAATAAAAAAAATTGAAGTAAAATCATCTTTAAATGATAATAAAACTATTTATATTTCAAAAAGAGAATGAGAAATGTTTAAAAATAAAGAAACTTTAATATATTAAGTATTTATTGATAATAAAAATATAAATATAACAGAAATACTTTATCCTGACATAAAAGAAGAAAATTTGATACCTATTAATTATTTGATAAAGTTTGATATGAGATAAAAGGAATGATTATATGAAAAAATACATCAATGTTGAAAACATTATAAGAAGCACAGACTTAAGAACATTATGCACTGTTTATTTTAATCTGATCGAAGATGAAGATGAAAATTATTTTGTGGTTAAGTCACATTATAAAAAATCAAAGTTTAAAACTAAATTAAACTATAACGATGACCTTCTTGAAGAAAATAATAAATTACTGATTAACTACACAGAATTACCGTTTTTTTTAAAAAATAGAGTACATTATTGTTATATAAAGAAAAACTTAGAATTTAATAAACTCGAATTATTAACAGCAGCCTTGTATAAAAGAATTCAAAATTTGAGAAGTTTTTATTCAACTAATGATTTTAAAATTTATGTTTTTGTTGGTCTGTTCGGATTAAGAGGAAGTGTAGATTTTTCAAGAAATTTATATGCAGTTGACTTAAAAAAGCAAGTAGCTACAGAAACATATTGTAAAAACATATTTTATCTTTTAACAAGTATTGAAGGTCTTGAACAACTAAACTTTAACTTTAGAGACCTCCAGCCAGAATACATAGGCGGTAAAAAAAGAGATGATCAAATAAGAATAAATTTAAAATATTTTTATGAAAATTTTTATAAAGAAATAAGAAAAATAAACACATATAAAGCAGATATTATTGAATTTAATAGAGATCTTTTCATAAATAAAAGTACAAGTTCTTTATTTAATAACCAGTTTATAGAAAGAATGATGTTTTATATAAAAGCCGCTTTTTCAAAAGAGTACTCTTTTGCGGATGATATTGAAAATCTACGTAAAAAACTAAACCTTGAAATTAAACCTTCACTAAAAAGAAATACCAGTATAGTTGTTTATGCCAAAGCACTTCTTCCCGATATATGTTATGGTTGTTATGAAAAATACAAAGTGATTGACAGAACTTTTTATTACAGAAATAGTGAAAATTTATACTTAGAAATTCATCATGTTATATCTTTTTCTAATGGAGAAGTTGATCAAATTGATAATCTAGTTAAATTGTGTCCCGCTTGTCATAAAGCTCTTACACCTAATAGAGCAGATGAAAAATATCAAAAAGAAATAATTCAATCAATTTTAAAGTTAAATAAAGATGTATGTAGATATGTTGAAAATTTTACAAGTACTTATAATATTTACAAAAATATAGATTATATTTATTCTAAACTAAAATAAATATAATTTTATGTTATCATTCTTTATGAGGGAAAAAAAATAACTACCTCACAAAAGGAGAAATTGTTTTGAAGCAATTTAAAATATTAGATCTTTTTTCAGGTGCGGGTGGATTTTCTTATGGAATGGAAATGAATGAAAATTTTAAAACAGTTTTAGCTGTTGATATTAATAAAAATGCAATTGAAACATTTAAGAAAAATTTTCCTAGTTCAGAAGTTATATTGGGCGACCTAACCATAGAAGAAGTAAAAGAAGAAATCGTTAATATTTGTATTGAAAAAAAAGTAAACATGATAATTGGGGGACCACCATGTCAAGGATTTAGTTTAAAAGGAAAGAAACTTGGCTTAAATGATTCGAGAAATTTTTTGTTTTTAGAATTTTTTCATATAGTAGAAAAATTAAAACCTGAAATTATAGTTATAGAAAATGTTAAAAATATGTCTACAGCTTCAGATGGTTTTTTCATAAAACAGATTGAAAAAATGTTTTCTGATATTGGATATAACATAAATCATGGAATATTAAATTCATATAATTTTGGTGTTCCACAAATAAGAGAGAGAACCATAATAATAGGCTGTTTAAGCAAAAATATTAAATTACCCAAAGATTATATAACAAAAAAAAACACTGTTAGAAATGCGATAAGTGACTTGAATTATTTAAAATCAGGTGAAGGAAGTTTTGAAGAAGTATATAAAAAAGAACCTGATTGTGAATTTCAAAAACAAATGAGAAAGGATTCTAAGCTATTATATAATCATCAATCTAGTAATCACTCAAAATTATCATTACATAAACTATCTTTAATACCACCCGAAAAAGGAAAAGAATATTTACCTAACGACCTAATAGGTAAACAAAAATTTAGCACTACATGAACAAGATTGGAATGAGATAAACCAAGCCCTACAATAGATACGAGATTTGACACCCCATCTAATGGCAAAAACTCGCATCCAATTTTAAATAGAGCTATAACTCCAAGAGAAGCTGCGAGAATTCAAAGTTTTCCAGATAATTTTATTTTTTACGGTAATAAAACAGAGGTATGTAAGCAAATAGGAAATGCTGTTCCACCATTATTGTCTAAAGCTATTGCTGATTCAATAATTAAACAAATTGATTTTGTTAAAGTTAGAGGCAGCGGATTTGAAATTTATAGGGCAGATTCATTTAATCTTATGAAAGATATGTTAAAAAAACATAAAAAATTTAATCATATTTTTACAGATCCACCTTATAACATTTCTCAGTGCAATAATTTTTCTACATTGAAAATACCAAGAAAAGGTTTAGATTTCGGGATGTGAGATAAAGATTTCAATCTCTATGGCTGAATAAAAGATGCATCTTTATTGCTTGATAAAAATGGTTCTATAATTATTTTTTGTTCCTATAGATATATAAGTTTTATAATAAAAGAACTTGAAAAAAATGAAATCGATGTTAAAGATGTAATTAAATGAATTAAAAAAAATCCTATGCCAAGAAACAGAGATAGAAGATATGTTCAAGACACAGAATTTGCAATTTGAGGTGTGAAAAAAGGATCTAAATGGGTATTTAATAGAAACGAATCTTCACCTTATTTAAGAGCTGAAATAAGAACTAATCTAGTAAGTGGTAAAGAAAAAACGAAACATCCTACTCAAAAAAGTTTATCTTTATTAAAAGAGATTATAGAAATTCACACTAACAAAAATGATGTTATTTTTGACCCTTTTATGGGGAGTGGCACAACAGGTGTTGCCGCTTTAAGTCTGAGTAGAAAATTCGTAGGAATCGAGTTAGAAACAGAATATTTTGATATTGCAAGAAAAAGAATAGAAAATATATAAATATTCTTTACATTAATCACAAAGCTTAATAATTTTAAAAATAGGTAAATTAATAAATTTTAGATTAGTAATGAGTAGTAATTTAGTGTATAATTAATTTATGCTTTGGAACTAATTTATAAATTATTTCCAAATCAAATAAAATAAATAAATATTATGTTTTACATTAGAAAGATGGTGCGAAAAGATGGCTACTACAAAAAAAGGACCAGATAATGCAGCGGTAAAACGTGCTGCATCTAACGCAAAAAGATCTGAACACATTCAAACAAGAAAAAAAGCGAGTGACCCAAAACCAAACAAAATTCAAAACAAAGATATTAAATTAACAGAAGGTCAATCAAAATTTATTTGAGAAAAAGCAGATCCAGTTTCAGCAACAAATGCTGCTATTTATAGAAAAGATGTTGCAGGAGCTATTATTAAATTTAATCAATTTGGAATGGAATCAGAATTTGGATGAGTTAATGCTCCAATTGATCCAGAAGGTGAATACGATGATGTTAACAACATCGTAGCATTACACTGAATGAATGCAAAAGTTAAGCGTAAAGCTGATGAACCTTGAGTTGCTCCGGTTTCAGGAATTAGAGACACAAGAGAAATTTATAACTTTATGAAAGAAATTAAAGTTCCAGGTGATGCGTTGGCAAAATCTAAAAAAACTGTTTTATTTAAACCTTCAGTTGTTGAACCTAAAAAAATTAATATTGAAATTCGTAAACAACAACCAAAACTTAAATAAAGAAATATCTCATTTTTAAGAGATATTTTTTTTTTTTTTTTGTTGATGTATAATAAATATGTCCTTCGGGACACCAAGAATATTTGTTATTCTTTAAGTTTGCATGAGTGTTTAAAACCGCTCTATAAATTAGTATTTCCTATCTCATGCATTTTATAGCGGGTGGAAATATTTTTATTTTATTTTTTAAGTTAATTAGTTCATAATCAATTTAAAAAATAAAATAAAACAAGGGGTTTTTTATGAAATCAAAAATAATTGTAATAGTTGGACCTACTGCATCAGGAAAAACAGATTTATCAATCAAATTAGCTAAAGAATTTAATGGAGAGTGCATTAATGCTGATGCCACTCAAATTTTTTGTGGAACAGATATTGCTACTAATAAAATCACAAAAGGTGAAATGGAAGGTATCAAACATCATTTACTATCAATAAAAAAAGTAAATGAATCTTATTCTGTTGCACAATTTCAAACTGATGGAAGAAACGCAATTGATAGTATTATTAAAAAAAATAAAACTCCAATTATAATTGGAGGAACTGGTTTATATATTAATGCTTTAATAAGAAACTATAACTTTAATAGTAATGATCATATTGAAGGATTTATAGAAAGATATAAAAATGATACAAATCAAAAACTTTGAGATAAGTTAAATATTTTAGATCCAATTAGCGCAAGTCAGATTCACCCAAATAATCGCTATCGTATATTAAGAGCTTTAGAAATTTTTAAATTGAATGGAATAAAAAAAAGCGAGTTAATAATTGACAATAAAAACTTTTATTATGATAATATTATAATTATAGGAATAAATCCTGAAAGAAATTTATTACATAATAAAATAAATGAACGAGTATTAAAACTAGTAGATATTGGTCTTTTTGAAGAAATAAAAAATGCATGACTTGATAACAACAAAAATTCAAAAGCTCAAGCACTTAAATGTATTGGGGGACCAGAGATTATTGCTTTTTTAAACAATGAGATTGATTATAATTCAACCATAAGTTTAATGCAAAGAAATAATCGAAGATACGCAAGAAGACAACTAACTTGGTTTAAAAATCAATTAAAAGAAACAAAGTGATTTACTCACAACTATGATGACTATCAATTAATGTGTCTAGAGATAATTAATTATATTAAACAAATTTATTAACATTAATTAGATATGCATAAGGAGAAGATTTGAATGGTTTCAATATATGAAAGAATTGAAAATCTTGTAAAAGATAACAAGAATACGACTTTTAAATTAATAGCAAAACAAATTTTAGAAGATTTTAACAATGGTGTATTTAAAAGTCAAAACGAACTTGCCGATGCTTGTTATGTTTCAATGTCAACAATTACACAATTTTCAAAATCAGCGCTTTGTGAAGGGTATAAAGAACTTGCAATTCGTTTAAAAATTGAATATGAAAATGCAATGATAGCTCCTAAAAAACGAGATGAAATTGATTATAAAGAACTAGATACAAGAAGTTTTGAAATAATCAATGATTGAGTATTATCTTATTCTGACTTTATTTTAAGTTTAGCAAACCAAATTAATACAAAGAAAAAAATTTGACTAGCTCCATCATTTCAAACTATGCCTGTTGCAAGACATTTTGAAAATATTTTAAGAAATCAAGGTGTAGATGTTCATTTAATGGATAGTGCCATTAATTTAGAACTTGTAAGACATGTTGACTTTAAAGATGAACTAATCTTAGTAATAATGACAGGAAGGGATACATTAACTCTTTCTAGAATATTAGAGTATATTGAAAAGATTACAAAAAATGTTTATTTAATAACAACTAACAACCATATTGAAGAGATTCCTGAAGTTGAAGGGTGAAAAAAAATTTTAATAAACTATTCTTTGAGTAATGATTATAAGTATAGAGTTCAAGCTCTTATAACGTTGTTTCTTTTAGTTTCTGAAAAATTAGATAATACTTCTTATTTAAATCGTTTTGGTAATAATAGTGATAGTTAAGAAAGTGAAAAAAAGTGACAAGAGAAGAATTTTTAAATAAATGATCAAATTTAGTGTCTGAAAAAACCTAAAAAACAATTAAAATTATTGATAAAGAAACTAGTAAAAGTGTAATTTGAGTAATAGCACAAACTCACAATATTGCAGCAAATACTAATTTTTGAGTTTTTTCTAGAACTAACGGCAATTTTATACAACTTATTAAAATAAAAATCACAATTTGGTAGGATTTTATTTCTAAAATTCGTTATTTATAAATTAAAAACAAATGAATTATAAAAAGAATTAATATTATGAAAAATTTTACAAAAAAAGTATGACTGAATTACTTTTTTTACACAATAATAACATTTATAAGTAATTGCTTTTATTTAGGTATGTCTTATGCTTTTTCTTATATTTTAGATTATGCAATAAGTAATCAAATGACCAAATTTTATATAACTTCATCAATTGCAATAAGCTTAATTTTATTACATTTATTGTTAGATTACATTTCACAATTAATTTTAAATAGTTCAATAGCTTTATTAAATAGTAATCTAAGAAAAATTGTTGCTAAAAATACATTTGTTGAAAATTATAAGTTAAAAATTGACACTGGTGAGTTTTTAAACTTGAACTTTAATAAAGTAAACCAAGTCGCAGATCAATATTATAAAAATATTTTTGATATAACAAAAACCATTTTAACAGTAGTTTCAGGTTTTGGGTTCTTAACTTATTTGAGTTGAATATCATTTTTAGCAACTTTAGTATTAACATTATTAGTGTTAGTTATGCCTTTAATTATGAATAAAGATAATCAAAAAAAGTAGAAGACTTTAATAAAGAAAATGATATTTTTTTACAAAAATCTAAAGATAGTTTAACTCATATTGAATATTTTGAACTATGAAAGAAGCTAAAACATTAATTAAAAATATTGAAAGTGGATCAAAAAATTTAGAATTAAAAAACAAAAAAATGAACAATTCTTTTAATTTAAGTAACTTATTTAATGAAATAGTAATATTTTTAGGTCAAGTTATTTTATTAATTTTATTCAGTTTTTTATATATAAAAGGATATATTAAATCCATTGGTTTAATAACAACACTAAATATAATATCAGGGATTTATTGTTTCTTTGGAAGTTCATCTGTTAAGTCACTTATTAGTATTTTAGCTCATAAAAATGTTATTAAATTAAATTACTCATTGAACAATGAAGAAGTGGATAATGAACAAAATGAAGTTTCTAAAGTTAATTCAATTGAATACAAAAATCTAAGTTTTAAACATGAAGATAATGAAAAAGAAATTATAAAAAACTTCAGTTTAAAAATTTATAAAGGAGAAAAAATTCTTATAAAAGGTGAAAGTGGAGTTGGTAAAACAACACTTTTAAAAATGTTATATAATCCTAAGTTTAAAATTGATGGTTAAGTAATTATAAATGATAAATTAGTAGATAATGTAGATTTAAGAAATACCTCTACATATATAGGTCAAGATATAATTTTAAGTAAAGGTTCTATATTAGAAAACTTAACATTAAATAAAAAAGATATTAGTGAAGACCAAGTATTTAAATTTTTTGAAATGTTAAATTTAAATAATTTACTAAAAACACTCCCCAACGGATTAAATAGTGAAATCACAGACAATGTAACAAATTTTTCAGGTGGTGAAAAACAAAGACTATCAATAATTAGAGGTTTGTTACAAAACAAAGATTGATATTTTATAGATGAAATTACTTCTGCTTTAGACGAAACTTCTTCAAATAAAATTATTAATTTATTTTTAAATGGTAAAAATAAAACTATAATAATGGTTGCTCATAAATTAAATGAAAGTATTTATTCAAAATTCGATAAAATATTAAACTTATAAAATAAATTTTATTTTTTTTTAATTTTTTATTGTAATTTATTTCTTAATAGTATATTATTCAAATGTACTCAATTGCGGGTGTAGTTTAATGGTAGAACTTCAGCCTTCCAAGCTGACTGTGAGGGTTCGATTCCCTTCACCCGCTCCAATTAAGAGAGCAAAAAACCTGTATAGGTTTTTTTTATATTTATTTGATAAAATACTTAAAAGGAAATAAAATGAAAAATATTGAAAATAATAAAAACATGTGAAAAAACTTTAGCGAACAAAGAACAGATTTTTTTGTTAGTGCTGGTTTTTTATTAATTGAATCAATAATTCCTGGGATTTTAGTTTGATTACTGGTGGGAAATGATTTTTCATTTTCTTTTCTTAATAATTTACCAGATCCAAAAGTAGGTTATATAATTTTGATTTGTATAATTTATCTTATGTTCACTTTTTTATCAACTTTTATCTTTTACATATTAAAATTACACAAAGAAGATAATTTTACTTATGCAACAACAACAACTTTAGTTTTTATAACTTTAATTTTATTAGGATTTGCTTTTAATAAAAATGACACAGTTTTTATAATTATTAAATTAGTTATAGTTTTATTTTCTGCAATCATAGCAGTTACGTTAGGGGTTTTTATAACTTATATTGCTAAAAATAAAAGTTTTAAAAAACTTGAAATTTTTGAAAATTATTTATCTGATTATAAAGAAGGTAAATCTGTTCCATTAAAAATAATTGATAAAATTAAAAAGTATGAAATAAATTTAGAACAACAAAAACAAAAACAAAAAAAGATTGATGATTTAAAAATAGAATTAGAAAATAAAATAGAAGCAGAATATCAACAACAAAAACAAAAAGATTTAGAAAAAAAACAAAAACTAAATGAAAAGTTAGACTCAAAAGAAAAAAAAGCAAGACTTAAAGAACAAAAAAAAGAAGCTAAAAAAAATAAAATTGAATTTAAATAGTTATTAATTTTCGATTTTTTATACGATCATATTTTTCTTTAGCAATTTGTAAATAAATATCTTCATTTAAATTTTCATGCATATAATTTGCTCATAAAGTTCACAATACATCTTGATAAGCAATACAATTATTTAACATATCAAGTTCTTCTTTTTTAAGAAGATTTTTTTTTATAACTAAACTAATAAAATTTTTAATAAGTTCTTCATTATCGTTTAAAGTTTCTGTTATAAAACTTGCTATATCAAAAAATTTATCATTCAACATAACATAATCATAATCTATAAATTTTATTTCAAAATTCTTATTTATTAATATGTTTCCAGGAACAAGGTCGTTATGACTAATAACAAAATCACATTTTTCTAATTGACTAACTTTATTTAAAACTATTTTTATCTCTCTGCTAAGATTGAACATTTTGTTTTTAATATTATTTACAAAAAAAAATAAAAAATTTTTATAATTGAATCTTTTTATTTTTTTAAAATTTAATTTGATATTATGAAACTTATAAATAGAATCTACTATTTTAGAAAGAACAAGTTCATTTATTTCATATTCTTCTAAACTTTTAAAATCTTTTAAAATTTTAAAACTACTTATTAAATTATTATTTTTGTAATTAAATTCAATTGGTTTTATCATAACATCTTGATCTGAATTTAAAAACTCATTTAAGACATTGTATTCATTTTTTTTATCTAAATAAGTTTTACTTAACTCTTTTGCAAATTTTATAATTTGATCATCTTTTATTAAAATATTATTTGTTAACCCTTTAAATTTTTCATTCATATTAATTACTCCAAGTTATTTTTATTATAATATAAATATAAATAAAAACAGATAAGGAATAAAATGAAAAAAACCATTTGAATAGCTACAAATAATAAAAATAAAATAAAAGAGTTTAAGTTTATATTAAAAGAATTTAATATAAATTCTTTAGATGATTTTCAAAAAGATTTAGACATTATTGAAGATGGTGATACTTTTGAAAAAAATGCATTAATAAAAGCACGCTATTTAGCAAAACATGTTCAAGGAATTATAATTGCAGATGACTCAGGATTATGCATTAATAATTTAAACGATTTTCCTGGAGTTAATTCTAAAAGATGAGTTGGAAATGATATTAAAAATTGAGATGAAATCAATAATAAACTTTTAGATATAATCCAACAAAATAATTTAATAACTGTAGAACAAAGAAAAGCTCATTTTAATTGCACATTGGCATTAATAGATACAACTACTCAAAAAGAAAAAATATTTACAGGCATAGTAGAAGGACATATCGCTTTATATCAAGATGGAAATGATGGTTTTGCTTATGATAAAATTTTTATTCCTAATGGTTATAAAGACACATTTGCGAGATTAGGTTTTGAAATAAAACAAAAATTAAGTCATAGAAGCATAGCTTTAAATCAACTTAAAGAGTATTTAGAAAATATTTAGTTAATTAATTTCAAAGTGGTGCGCACCATCATAAGAATAGGAGTCTATTTTTACTAATTAATTTATGGTATAATTAAAAATGTTTAAAGAGGTGCTTATATGGGTTATAAAAAAGGTAAAAATATCTATAACAAATCAAAATTTTATCTTGAAATTGCTTCTAATGGTAAAGCTACTTTTAAAGAATACTATGATTATCTTGTTAAAGTTTTTACTTATGGAGATCAAAGATATAAACAATTCTTTTATGATCACAACTTAGTTAATTTAGATACTGATAAATTAATTAAACGAGATAAAATTGATTTAGATACAACTTATTTAATTATGAATAAAATTAATAATATTGGTGATTTAGATAGACTTGATGAAATTAACTATATTAACAAAGAAGATATTGTTTCAAAAAAGAAATAAATTTCTTTTTTTATTTAAAGGAGATAAATGAGAAAAATTAATATAATTTTATTTGAACCAGAAATTGCTAATAATGTTGGCGCTATTATGAGAACTTGCGCATTAACTGATGCTAAACTTCATTTGATTGAACCATTTGGTTTTATTTTTGATAGAAGAAATTTTACAAGAACTAGTGCAAACAATTTTGAAGGTTGTGAATATGTAAAATATGAAGATTGAAATGATTTTATAATTAAAAATCCTAATGCTAATATATTTTTTATGACTAGATATGGTAAAAAACCAATTAGTGATTTTAATTTTAAAGAAATAAACGATGAAATATTTATTATGTTTGGTAGAGAGTCAACAGGTATTGAAAAAAACATTTTAAAATCAAACTTAGAAAAATGCTTTAGAATTCCAATGATTGATACTGGTAGAAGCTTAAATATTGCAAATTCTGTTGGTATTGCAACATATGAGGTTTTAAGACAATGAGATTATTTAAATTTAAGCAAAGTTGAAGTTGAAAAAGGAGAAGATTATTTAGAAAAATAGTTTTCTTTTTTTATTAATATATAATCATTAATATAGGTGGTAAAAATGAAATTTAGTGACTTAGGATTTAAAAAATTTATTAATGATGGTTTGGCAGAATTGGGATTTGTCAAACCAACAATAATTCAACAAAAGGTAATTCCTTTAATAAAAAAAAATAAAAGTGTTATTGCTCAATCGCATACAGGTACTGGAAAAACTCATTCTTTTTTACTACCAATTTTAAATAATTTAGACTATCAAGCTAATAAAGTTCAAGCTTTAATAATTGCTCCAACTAGAGAACTAGCAAGACAAATTTTTAATAATACAAAAGAGCTTTTAAAATTTAATCCTTTAGCAACATTTGGTCTTTTTATTGGTGGAGATGATATTGAAAAACAATCTATAAACCTAAAAAATAAACAACCAATGATTGTTATAGGAACTCCAACAAGATTAAAAAGTTTATATGAACAAAATTTATTGCAAATAACTACTTCTAATTATGTTGTTATTGATGAATGTGATATGATTTTTGATTTAGGGTTCATCGATGATTTGGATTTTATGTTAGCAAAAATTAACCAACAAGCAAATATAAGCTTATTTTCAGCAACAATCAATAATGGTTTAAAACCTTTCTTAACAAAATATTTAGCAAAAGCACAATTTATTGAAAATATTAATGATAATCCAACCAACTCTAATATCGAACATGTTTTAGTCTGAACTAAAAATAAAGAAAATAAATATGTTTTAAAGTTAATAGTTGAATCAATTAATCCATATGTTGCAATGATATTTGTAAATAAAAAAGATCAAGTAAAACAAGTGATAAGTTGATTAAATGAGTTTGGTATTAAAAACATTGGAGAACTTCATGGCGATTTAGATCCAAGGCAAAGAGCAAATATGCAAAAAAGAATTCAAAATATGGAATTCAAATGAATTGTTGCAAGTGATGTTGCATCAAGAGGTATTGATATTGATGGAGTTAGTCATATTATCTCAATAGATTTACCAAGAGACTTAGAATATTACATTCACAGAAGTGGAAGAACTGGTAGAAAACAATATTCAGGACAAAGTTATGTTTTGTTTAATTCAAATAACCAACATTTAATTGATACTTTAAAGTCTATGAAAATAGAATTTAAAAGCAAAAAACTTGTTGGAGATAAATTGGTAGATATTGAAACTAAAAAGAAAACAAAACTAACTAATAAAAATTCTCCAGTTGCTCTTGAAGAACAAAAAATTATAAGTAAGTATAAAAATAAACCTATAAAACCAGGTTATAAAAAGAAAAGAAAATTAGAAATTGATAAAGTGAAAAAAGATATTAGAAGAAAACATATTAAAGAATCAATTGCCAAAATTAAAAAAGCAAAATATAAAAAACGTAGAGAAGAATTATTTGATAATTAATTTATTTAGGCGGTATAGAAATGAGTATTGTATTTAAAGTATTATTATTATTTAGCTATATTTCAAGTAGTGTTGTTCCTTCAACATTTTTTTTAGATAAACAAATAATTAATACAGTTAATAATATTGAAAATGAAACCCCAACATATAGTTATAAAGATTTTTTAATTGAAGATAAACTGCTTGCAAAAAATATTAATGAAGATTTATTAATGTATTCGGGTAGAGTTTTAAAATATTACTATGCTCATTATGTTACAGATATTGAAAATGATTCTTTACAAATTATTAATCAATCTATTGAATTTATTGATGAGTACAAAACTAATTCAAATGATAATGAACAAACAAAAAAAGAAAAATTAAAATGACAAACATTTTATCAAAATTTATTTTTACAAAATTTAATTGCAAGTACTTTAAATATAAGTGTATATGGTTCAAAAAAAGATAGTGAGTTTTTTGCAGAAGCATTTTCAAAGTGATTACAAACTCCAAAAGAATTAAGAAACAAAAGCTGATATTTTACAAATAGTTTTTTTATTGATATTTTTCCTATCATAATTGAATCAGGACAGCAATTACAAGATAAAACAAAAAAAATAATTAGTATAATTGATAACTCTTCAAATTGAGTAGAAAATTACAATTTAAATTCTCAAAGCATTGAAGACAAAGTTGACTTAAAGTATAAAGATAATAATATTGGTTGAAATTCTGATAGTAACAATGTAAATTATTTCAATTCATCAATAAATAATATTTTAGAACAGTGTAAAATTATACAACTAAAAAAAGATAATAAAGGTTCAGTAGATAATTCAAAAAAACTTTTAAAATCAGTTTTATCAAGATGAATGAATGATTCGTTTTCTAAAGCACCAACTAAATCATCTGATTATTTTGAAAATTTTGATTCAAAACATTTTAGTTCGTTTAAAAATCTCGACGATTTTTTAGCAAAATGATCTTATGACCAAATAGATTACAGTACGATATGGTTTTCAAATATCATTAGTTATTTTAAAAAAGAATATGGATATAATTCAACGCTAGGAGAAGATTATGTTGATTGAACAACTACTATTGAAAGAAATTTACAAAATAAAATTTTACAACTTTTTAACTACTTATTTGCTTTAATAAAAAACGAAAAATATCTCGGTAATTTAATTTCAGCTTTTGTCGTTGCAGGAGATAGTAAATTAGTTGATGATAATAATGGATTATCAATGGGATATACTACATCATCATCTATAAAAATTGATGATAATAAATACAGTATAAAATCAGCGTATATTGTAATTTTGGGAAATTGTTTAACTTTAAAAGAATTTAATAGCCAATACTCAACAGCTTATTGATCATCTCCAGAAATGTTTCACGTACTTGTGCATGAATTTGGCCATGCTTTAGATGGTTTTGGAGCAAAAAACTATACTTATAGAAACACAAATTTTTCAAATGAAACATATTATTCAGAATACTATGAAGGTAGATATGTTGGGGGCTATAACAGTGTTAAAGTAAGTGATTGAGAGTTTTATTTAACTTATACTTTTGCAGCTCTTTCAATAGTTGGTTCATTATGTTTTTTATATGGAATTAGTCGTTTAAAAAAAGCAAGAAGTTAGTTTAATTTAAACTTGATAATGTAATTTTTACTTGTTTTGTTTATAATATTTTTAGTGTTAAAAAGGGGAAGAATCATTATGGATATAACTGAAAGAATAAAAAAGTTAACAGAAGCTATTAGTTATCAAGTTTATGAAAAAGAAGTAATTTTTAGACTTGCTATGTTAGCTTTACTTGGAGAAGAATCAATTTTCTTACTAGGTAAACCAGGAATTGCAAAATCTTTGATTTCACGTAGGATGAAATTTGCAATTAGAGGGGGAACTAATTTTGAGTATTTAATGAGTAAGTTCTCAACACCTGAAGAAATTTATGGTCCAATTGATTTAAGACTTTTAAAAGAAGGGAAATATGTTAGAGTTGTTGATGGATATTTACCTTCTTCAAATATTGGTTTTTTAGATGAAATTTGAAAAGCTGGACCAAGTATTCAAAATACTTTATTAACAATTATTAATGAAAAAATCTTTAGAAATGGTGGAAAAGATATCAAAGTCCCACTAAAACTTTTAATTTCTGCATCAAACGAATTACCAGCAGAAGGTGAAGGATTAGAAGCTTTATTTGACCGTTTTATTATTCGTTATATTGCAGAAGGGTTAAAATCTGAAAACAATTTTGAACAACTTTTAGATGGTGAATCTTCATTAGATGTTGATGTAGATCCTGATTTACAAATTTCACTTGAAGAACTAGAAGTTTGAAAAAAACAATCAAAAGCAGTTAGAGTTAGTCGTAAATGTCTTGATTTTATTCATTACTTTAGAAAAAAAATGACATTAGATACAAATGGTGAAGCTTATATTTCAGACAGACGTTGAAAAAAAATTGCAGGATTAATGAAAACAAGTGCTTTTTATAATGGAAGAGGAGAAACAGATATTCCTGATTTATTTGTTATTCCTTATTGTATTTGAGATGATGAAGAACAAGAAAAAGATTATACAAATATATTTTATAAAGCATTTTTAGAGCAGTTTGGACTAGAATGACGTAATGAAAAACGTAATTTATTAAATCAATTAGACTCAATGAATGCGCAAATTGGACAAATTGAAGCTCAATATTTAAGATTAACTCCTTACGACTCGCCTTTTAGAGCTCAACTTAAAGGAACATTTTATCTAATTAACTTCACAGATGGTGGAGACGAATATCGTATGTGTTTTATTTCTGCAGCTGATTGAAATAAAATTAGTAATTTACCTAGTGAAAGTTTTGAAATTGATTTACATTTTGGACCAAACTTAAATAAATATAAAGGTAGTCAAAAAATGTTGGTAAAAGCATACAAGTCAGATCAAATTTTATTTGTTAGTGAAAATAAAAAATATCAAATTCAAAATGATAATCCTTTAGAATTTAACAATCAAATGATTAGTATAGCTCAACAAGTTTCTAAAATTGAAGAACAAGTAAAAGAAGTTAGTGCAAAAATGTTTAAAGAATATCGTAAATATACAAATATGAACTGTGTATTTTTTGAAGAAATTTATAAAGAAAAAATTGCAGAAGCTTTTGATACAGTTAAAAAGTCAAATCCAAGTAACGAACAAAATTTAGAATTAGATCAAGATATTTCAGAAGTAAATGAAGTACCATATGAAAATTTAGAAATTGCGTACTAGACGCAGTTTTTATTATTAATTTGTAAAAGTAGGTGATAAAATGGACTTTGAAAAATTCGAGCCTGTTAATGAAATTAAAAAAGAGTTAGAAAAATTAAGGCAAAAAGATTTACATAATAGTGATTTTTTATTATTTAAAAAAGAGCATGAATATGCAGCAGAACAATTGGATGATAAAATTAATAATTTTTATAGTGCTTCAAAATTATCTACTATTAAACAAATTAAATTACCTGAACCAATTAGAAAAGAAATAATTTATTACAACTACGTATCTGAAAAATTTGATGAAGTTGATTTTGCTCAAAAATTAAACTTAATTCGTCAAAAACTACTAGAGTTTGATTCTCCTTTTGAAACTTACATTGATACAATGCAATGAAAAATTGAAAACGGTTGAGTTGAGTTAAAAGGAAGAGACTGATTAACTGAGTTTTTCAGAACTTGAACCTTTATGCTTACTAAAAGAATTTTAGATTATCGTATGAAAACTGTTGAAGACTTACGTTACAACTATTTAGTTGAAATTTATTCAATTATTAAAAACTATGGAAAATATGCAAAAATTTATAAAACAATGTATGATGTTTTTGGAAAAATTGCAGAAGTAGATGATGAGTTAAAAAACCAAAATATAGAATCAATATCTAGATTTGCAGAATTTTTATATAAAGATCCAAGTATTTTAAGAATTGCAGAGCTTCTAGGAAGATTGAATGGTGAAGATGACTTGATGGAAGTTAACATTACAGAACAAGTTGTAACTTATCCTACAAAAGTAAAACTTCCTTATAACCCTGAAGAATTGGTTGGTGTAACAATGTCAAAAGACATTGAAAGACTCTTACCAATGGAACTTGCAAACTTATTTGATCCTGAGTTAGAAATTGTGTTTTATAAAAAGTTTGTTGAATCACAATTACAAGCATTTTTATTTGAATCAAATGAAACAATTATCGAACATGAAGTTGAAGAAGTTGAATATGAAGCACCAATTCCTCTAGAACAGGGAAAATTTATTGTATGTATTGATACATCAAGTTCTATGGAAGGGTCTGGAGAATATATAGCCAAAGCGCTTGCAATAGCTGTTGCTAAAGTTGCATTAAAAGAACATAGAGATTTAGTTTTTGTTAATTTTGCCAATCAGCATGTTGATGAATTTGAAATTGATGCAAGACATTTAAACATTCAAAAAATGCTTGATTTTCTTGCAAAATCATTTTATGGTAGAACAAATGCAAAACCTGCATTTCAAAGAGTAGTTCAAAAAATGACTTCTGAAGAATTTAAACGTGCTGATTTATTAATGATTTCAGATTTTATGATGGATGCTATTCCTAATGACACAAGAGTGCAAATTGCAAATTTAAAAGATAATTATAATCGATTTCATTCATTAGTAGTTGGTACAATGCCAAATGTTGATACACAAGATATTTTTGATAACGTTATGTATTATGACCCAAACGATCCATACGCAACAACACAAATTGTAAAATCATTAAATGAAACTTTAAGAGATTTAAGGGAATTAAAAGATGAAGAAGCAGCTTATCGTGATGAACAATTAGCTGAATTAAATTCTGTTAGAGATCGAAAACGTTTTAGAGAAAAACATTTAGATTCTCCTAAAGCAAAAAAATTAGAAAAGAAAAAACAAAAAGCAAAAGAATTACTTGAAAAACGCAGTTCAATGTTGAATCAAGAAAAGAGTGAAAGTTAAGATGCAAGTTAGAGAAAGAGCGGATTTTATTATTTTATATTTTTCAAAAAATGAAGATATAATTGCAGAAATAAATAAAGTAGTTAGAGAATATATGATTACAGAAGCTAAAGTTACTGGAAGCGGTTATTTAAACCGTTTAGAATATGGTATTTTAGCAGAATCAGATCCAATATTTTTTAAAAAATTTTTAGTAGAGAAACTTTTAACTGTAACTAATTTTCAAGGTAGAATTTTAGAGCGAGAACTATCATTAATGATAAATGCTGTTGATAGTGAAAATATTTATCACTCTGGTAAAGTCTTTTCAACAAACACTGAAAATGATTTAATAATGACAATGCAGGTTTTAAGAACTGAGTAATTAGTTCTTAAAACTTTTTTTATTAATTAAAAATTCCTTTTAATGTTAAAAATCCATATTTATTTAAGTTATTATTAGTAAAAGGAGAGACTATGGAGCAAAAAAAAATTGTTAAAAGAAGAAGAAGAGTTGTATTTCGTGGTAAAACTAGACGATTTCTAGCATTTTTCTTTTTCTTTTTAAATATTTTTTATACAGCTGGTTCATTTGGGTTAACTATCCCAGGAATTTCTTCAGAATCTCTAAAATATTTGAATGAAATTGAAAATAAGCTTCCTCAAACTTTTCAAAAGAATAATTTTGTAATAACTGCGTATAAAACTGATGATAATCATACAAAAGAAAACGAAACAGGTTTATACGATATAATTATTGAATCTGCAATCAAACCAGCTTTTATAAATAATGTTATTTCAAAAATTAATTTTAATGATCCATTTGAAGTAAAACTAAATTATCAAAAATATTTAGACTTTGCAAATAAATGATATGAACAATATTGAAGTGAAAAAATTATTAATAAAGAAGACATTGATTTATATGATCTAGCTTTAAATTTGTTATCGTTTGAAAAAAAATTTATAGAAAATTTTAAAAGCAAAATATATTCTAAAAGTGGAATAGGTTGATTATTTTCATCTGATGGATTAAGTAATGTTTTTTCAAAAGAATTATATGAAGAGTTAAAAAAACAACAAACAACAGTTAATCAAAATCTTTATAATCAAAAAATTTCTAGTTTAAGAGATTCTACAACAGGTCAATTGAGCGTTGATAGCTCACCTGGAACATTTCTATTAAATAATACAGTTTGATTTGTAAATGAACAAATTGAAACAATAAATTTGATTATTAACAATAAATTACTTAATAATCAATTAGTTGGATCGAGATTTGGAAGAGTATTTACAAAAACATTTTCAACAAGTGATATTCCAAGGAAATGACAAATTGATGATTTTTCTGATTTATGATTTACAAAAGGATTAACTATGCTTAAATGAGGAACTGGTTTTCTAATTACTTGTTTAATTAACTTTCCAATGCTATTAGCATTTTCTATAGTTTTATTTATTAGAGAAAGAGGTTATATTAAACCTGAAAAAAAACAAAGAGTAAAAGCGAGTAAAGTTAAATTTAGTGTTAGTCAAAAACCACTTAAAACTCCAAGACATTCTACAAAAGAATCACTACTAAATAAATTAAAAAATTCTAATATTGGTACTTTTGATTTTGAAGCAAGCGTGAAACCTATTGAAGTAATTAAAGAAATACCAAAAATAGTAGAACCTAAAAAACAAAATGATAATAAACAATTAAATATTAATTCAAAAATAATTAGTCAAACAAAATTAATTAACAATCAAAACCAATTAGTTCAAAAAAATAATAATATTTCAAAAATTGATTTAGAATTAAAAGTCAATTCAACAAATAATAAAAGTATAAATCCTTTCTATTCGACAAATGACATTTTAAGTAACAACAATTTATCAGAAAAACAAAAAAAGATTTTATTAGCTCAACAAATATCTTGAAAAAAAGCTGGTATAAATATAAAGCCAAAAAAAGTTGAAGAAATTATAAACAAACCAATTCAGATGCGAGTTGAAAATAATAATAGAAATTTATCTGTTAAACAACAAAAAATTTTAGAAGCACAAAGAATTGCAAAAGAAAAAGCTTTAAAAAATAATTCATAAACGGAGGAATCAAAATGAAAAAATTGTTAGTAGCATTTATGTCAATCTCGTTTTTTGCTGTTTCAGTTTCACAATTAATTGGTTGTAAAAAACCAACTAGCAATTTTAATGATGAGGATCCTTTTAAAATTGGTTTAGAGATTGATAAATCTAATGCGATAAAAGATTCTGATATTGCAAAAAATGAATACTCAGTTACAAATTATTTTATTTTAGGAGATAACTTTTCTGATGCAAATGGTACTTCAAAATATTTATCAAATAAATTATCTTTAAAAAATATGAAAGTAAATTTATCATTAGGTGGTAAGTATGGCTATGCTAATAAAAATCAAGATTTAAATAATTATCAAAAAGCTTATGGAAATGATAACTCTTCTTTTACAAATGGTAAAAGTGCTGCATTGCAATTTGGAGAAGAAGTTTTAAAAATGAACGACCCAAAAGCAAGTTATTTAAATTACAAATTAGATAAAGATCAAAGTTATGGTACAAATTATGCAGTTGGTGGAGCTAGTGCTAGTAATATTGAAAACTTAATGGGAAATATTATGAATGACGCAACTATTGATAATCAAGTAAAAGCTTTGGTACAACAACACGTTATAAAAAATAATGATGTTGTTTCAATTTCGATTGGACAAAATGATTTATTATCAATGCTTAAGTTTTATGATCCTTACAAATTAAATGAAACACCAACAAAAATAATGAATGATGCAATTACAAAGATTAGATATTCATTATTTGCTCTTTTAAATAATGGAATTAAACATATTTTATTTATAACACCTCCACCAGTTTCTTTGCTACCAATTAATGCAGAAAAAGTTTATAAGACTTTTTCTTATCAAGATGAAAATTTAAATGAAAGTTGTTTAAGCATTGAAGGAAATCCTTATTCAAATAAAGATGATGATGGTAAAGTTTGTTATTCAAAAACTAACGCAGGACAAGTTCCGATTAATAAAAGAACAAATGAAGCAATTTTTATCTCTGAAACTTCAAAAGAGTTTAATTTAAAAATCGAAAATGTTGTTAAAGAAGTTGTAAAATATTATCCTCAAGGAGTTAGAACAATAAATTTTTATAAAGATTTTAATTACTTTATAAATGAATCTCAAAAAATTAGTAATATTTCTAACATTGCTTTAAACGCTTATAATCAGTA
Organism: Spiroplasma gladiatoris; assembly: GCF_004379335.1. Lineage (NCBI taxonomy): Bacteria > Bacillati > Mycoplasmatota > Mollicutes > Entomoplasmatales > Spiroplasmataceae > Spiroplasma > Spiroplasma gladiatoris. The sequence continues at coordinate 485,779 of NZ_CP038013.1, forward strand.
TGAAAATTTCACAAACTATGCAACTATTGATGCTAATGAAAATAATAGCGTAATTTATGATTTTGATTTTGATGAAGATAATTTAAAAAAAATAATTAATATAATCGCAAATGCTGCAAATAGTTCAATAGATTTGGTTAACCTAGTCATTTCTATACAAAGAGATAATAATAACAATCAAACAAGTGAAGTTGGTAATAATTCTATTGACAATTTTCTTTTTCTTGATAAAAAAAATTTTACAAATTCTTTACACCAATCGATAAAAAAACAATTAGTTAAAGAATTTAATAAGCAAATTACTAATAACGAAAATAACGGAATAGGAGGCAGTTAAAATGAAAAAATTACTTTCATTTATGGCAATTGTAACATTAATTACAAGTACAAGCACATTAACTGTTTCTTGTGGAAAAGAAGAAATTACAAATCAAATTTCTTCGAAGTCAATTAACATTTTATTAAAAGAAATGGCAAAGAATGCTTATTTAAATAATGTCAAAGATTATGATTTTAATTATGTTTTTAATAGTGTTATAAAAAATCAACAAATTCAAAGATTAAATGGTAACGCTAACTTTGATACAAATGATGAATTTACAAGTTCTTCTAAGTTCTCTGATATTGCTAATAAATATTTTGAATCTAATGTTTATAGTAGTGATGAAACAAATGTTGAAGGAATTAATTTAAAAAAAGGACAAAAACCAGAAGAAAGTTCTGCATTACAACCTTTTATAAAAAACTTACCTTCAATAATCGATTCACTTGGTGATAAGAATACAGCTGGAGTAGGAATATCAATTTTAGAAAAATCTGGTTTATTAAATTTAAAATCTTTTGCAAATAGTCCGTTGTTAAAAATTATAACAAAAGCTATTCCTGCTGATGCTTTTTCAAATTTATCTACAAGTTTTTTTAGATCAGAATATAATGAAATGAGTGTTCAGACTGCATTAAGTTCTTCAATAATTTCTATGATAAATGCAATTAATAAATTTTCTTATCCAGATCAAAATTCTAGACCAAATCATTTAGATGCAAGTACTTCTGAATCAGTTAAAAATAATTATCCAATCGCTATGCAACAACTTTCAAATACTATTAAAGAAATTTTAAATGGGAATGCAAAGTTTACATTTGATATGTTTAATAATACTCAAAGTATTGCAGATATTTTAAATTTCGTAAGAGTTTTAAGTGTATATATTTCAGGTTTTTTTGAAACTTATAAAGATGCTTCTTATAAAGAAGTTAGTACAAATGATTTAAAAAATTATAGAAGCAAATCTTTTGATGACGTTACAAAAAACACATTGAACTTAAAATCTGCTATTAATTATTTTTTAGACATGTTTTATATCAACGATGGTATGGCTGCAAAAAATTTAATGAAACTTTTATTTTATGAAGACTTTAGTTCAATAGAACAGGGCGGGTCAAATGATTATAAAGATTATGCTTATTTAGATATTGAAATTGGATTATCTGATGCTAGTGAAGATGGAGTTATTAAAAAAGCAGAAGAACAAGTTAACAAGTTTAAAGATTTCTTAATGAAAGATTATAATGGCGAATATAATAACACTGGAGGAATTTCTACTTTAGTAAGAACAATATTAAATAGCGTCATTACCGAAAACAAAAGTGTTAAAATTGGAAATGTTTTAACAAAAGGTTTAGGTTTATTGTCAACTGATAGAAATAGAAAATTGGTAACTATTAAAATATTAGGTGACGATCTTGAAAGTCCAAGTACAGTATGAGGGAAACTTATAAAATCTATTTTAGGAACTTTAAAGATGGATACTCCAGAAAATATTTTAAAAAAGTATAGCGATAAAATCGCTGATTCAGTAAATGACTTAATACCTTTAACTCAAAATGGAAAAAGAGCAGTTGTAAATATTTTATCAACAAATGGTATTGTTGATAACACATGAGGTACAATTTGAAATAAACCAATTTTATATTATTTAAGTAAAATTATTGATTTTAAAATTGAACTAAATGAACCAGGTCAGTATGCAAAATCAATTGCAGATATTGTTGAGAATTTTGATTTAATTAAAAAAATAAATTTATATGATTTTATGGGATTAAGTTTTGATAAAAATAGATTAAATAGTTTAAAAAATCTTTCTGAGTATTTTTTGAGTCACAAAAATGGTTATGTAGAATCTTCTGGTCAAACAGAAGATAATGGCGGGGGAGTTAAAAATATCCCAACAAAACTTTTAAAAGATGATACAAAAATAAATTTTAATACATTAAGTAGCTTAGTAAAAAATGCAGGAAGCGTTCTTCCTGAAATTGCTAAAAATCCAGATGATATTTTAGAAAAACTTGGAATAATAAATAATAATATTGAAGAAAATAGTTTTGCAGATAATTTTATTGATATGTTAAATGACATTAAAGGAATAAAAAATATTACTCCAGTAATTGAAACATTTATGGATAGATTTGATTTTTCTCAAAAAGTTAAAGCAAAACAAATTTTAGATGAATACAATAAAATTGGTGATAATGATGTCGATGAAAAAATTATTAATTTATACCAATACCAATATCGAGTTAGAGATAAAATAATAACTTTTGATCTTAAAAAAAATGCAGAATTATTTTTTATTAAAAAAATTAAAATTATAAATAATTAAATTACAACTAGTTGTAATTTTTTGCTTTTAAAAACTTTATAAAAAAATATTTTACCAAAATAGCAAATATTTAATTTTCTAGGCATTTTTTTAGTAAAATATATTTAATCTTTATATATTTATGTGAGCATAGTATATAAAGGTAGAACAGAAAATATGAGGTGACAGAAGAATGATCGGAATGATTTCGACAGCTTACTTTACAGTGAGAGACCGTGAAGGTGTTAAAACTGTTAAAAAATATTGGTGAAGAAACATGGTTATTCAACACGTTAAGTTTAGAGGGAAATTTTTCATAATCGCAACTATCGGATATGGAAAAGCAAATGCTGCTATGGCAATTACATACTTAATGGAAGAATATCCAGCTTTAGAAACAGTGCTAAATATCGATTTAGCTTTATCAACAAATGACAAATTTGACACAACTGACACAGTTATGTCAACAAAATTTATTTACAGAGATGCTGATTTAACAGTATTCAAAGATATTAAATATGGGCAAATAGTTCATGAACCAGAAGCATTTGCTTTCAATACAGAATTTGTTACTCAAGTTAAAAACTTTAAATTAGGAGTTTCAGATGGAATTGTTGGAACTGCAGATATGTTAATCTATAATTCAAAACAATTCAAAGAAATGGTTGACAAATATGGTCAAACTATTGATGTTATTGATACAGAATCTGGAGCATTAGCTCAAGTTGCAAAAAAATCAAGTGTTAACTTTGTTGCATTAAAAATTATTTACAACAACGCTTTATCACCATGAGATAATGATCCATTACATAAATTTAAAATTTATGAAACAGCTAATACTTTAAAATACTTATTAGCAAGATTATTTAACTTATTATCTTCAAGATATATTATTGACTTTTCAAAAAGTTCAAATGATGAATTAGAGGTTATAAACGAATTATTTGAACTAGAACACGATCAATGAGTTAAAAGATTTAAAAAAGATACAGTTTCATTATTCTCAGGAATGGGACCATCATTGATGATGGTTGACAAAAGTGGTTTAAAACCAGAAGCAGTTGACATTGTTGAAGTTATGAAAGCTAAAATCGAAGACGAAGGACCATCAAAAGTTATTTTAGGAGAAGATGAATGAAAAAATGCTCCAAAAAAATGATTACGTAAATTGATGTTCTTAAATAATATCAGCGTAAATGACGATGAATTATTATGAAATAAATCTGCAAAATATGATTTAAAAACTGGAAAAATCTTTACTATGGAAGATGTGGCAAAAAACATTGCTAAAGTAATTGCAGATCGCTCACAAGACAAATCATCATATACTTATGATGGAGCAACAGTTAATAAAAAACACTTATTAATTGCATGTGATGCACCAATTTCATTCTACATTACACATAACCAAACTCATGAGTTTGTTGAAGGTAAGAAAAAAGGATCTCAATTAGTAGCTAATGAATTTATGAAATATTTAAATACAATCTTAGCTGAAGTTGAATCACCTTTTGAGAAAATATTAGTTTATGTAAAAATCCCAGCAATTGGATCAGGTAAATTACCAATCTTTATGACAACAAAAAATAAAGTAAATACTCCAATTGTATTTGGTGGATTCAATGAAAAAGATCAAAATGTCTTTACAGTTGTTGATATCACAAGAAATGATTATGATCCATTAAAAGTTGGTTCATTCAAAGTTACAGTTCGTTTAAAAACTGAAGGATAATTTAATAAAGAAACCACTATTTGTGGTTTTTTTTATATTTGTTTGGTATTATTTTTCTATTATAGTAGGTGATGTTGTGGCTAAGTTAAAAAAAGATAAATCGTTTAAGTCAATTAAAACTAATGAAGCTGACAATTCCGCTATATTGGCATTTGAAGAATTACTTGATTTATCAACAACTAAACTTTCTGACATCAAACTTGAAACAATAACTTTAGAAGATGATGAGATTAATTATGTCAATATCAATGATACAGTTGAATTAGATGAAGATGATTTAACAAAAATAATTAATCGTGCAAAAAAACATGGCGAAGTTGTTAGGGGATCTAGAAAATTAAATCCATTAGAAATTGAAGAAGAAGAAATTATAAACAAAGCTTTAAAAGAAGGTAAATCCAGATATGATTCAGATGTTTTAAGGGAATTAATTTTAAAAAGACAAAAAGAACGACGAAAAGAAATAGGTTTAACAAATATTTTAAAAAACGCAAAAAATAATAAAGATAATTACGATAAATAATATGAGAAAAGGTAAGAAAATGGAAACTATAGATATTGATCCTCAAAAAGTTAATACAATAGAAGGTAATGATTCAAATCAAAAAGTAATAAAAGATTTGGATATGACTCATCTTGAAAATAAAATTATTTCTAAAAGAGAGCAAAGGTTGTTAGTACAATCATATTTTAAAAATAAGTTTTGAAAAGAGTTTTTAAAACTTATTTTAGCTGCATTTATAATTACTATCGCATTTGACTACTTTATTTCTGTTACTGGTAGAAATGGATTATTTCCTGCTGGTCTTGGTGCGTTTGCTAGATTTTTATCAATCTTAACATATGGAAATGATGTATCAAAACAAAGCTCATTTTATTTTATTTATTATTTTGTAATAAATGTACCTTTATTTATATTTGGATATATTAAATTAGGAAAGAAATTTAGTTATACAACAATTCTATTTGTTGCTTTACAAATAACTTTTGACCAAATTATTCAAATTATTCCTTATATTAACCCAACTGAATTTCATTTTATTGTCAATTATAAATTATTACAAGATATTACAAATTCGTGAAATGCAGGAATATGATTATTTGTTTTTGGTGTAATCGGAGGATTAATGCTGGGATTAAGTTATTCAATTGTTTATAAAATGGGTTCTTCTACTGGTGGTGCTGATTTTATTTCTATATATTATTCTAAAAAGAAAAATAAACCAATTGGTGCGATTAATCGTAATGTCAATTTAGTAATTTTAGCTGTTGTTATAACTTTAAATACAATTATTTTGCCAATGAATATGGTAAATCCAGATATTAAAGCAAATGTTTTAAATAATCTTGGTTTAGCAAAAGCGTTTGAAACTTATGATAAAAATAATGTCGATTTAATTAATTCTATTTTAAATTATTTATTTAATAAATCAGGATTAGTTGATGTAAATGGAGTTGTTAATCCTGATTTTGCCCATAACATGGGTTTAACAGATTTAAAAGGAAAAGATCACGCGCAATTAATTCAAGAAATTATTGAAAATTTAAAAGGAAAAAATAATTTTAATACTGATACTGGATGAAAATATTTAGTTGAATATGCCACTAAAAATGGTTATGGTGATGATTTACCAACCTCATTAGTTGCTCAAATTAAATTAGGATTTATATTTGGACCATCTTTATTCGCTTCTATTGGTCTTGTACTTGCTTCTGCAATAACCACTAATGCACTTTATCCAAAATTTACCGTAAGAACTTATTTAATTAAAACTAATAACCCTAAAGAAATTAACAAAACTCTTTTAGATAAAGGATATCAAAATGATATTATTAGTTGAGATGTTACAAATAGAATTAATCGAAATTATTTACACAGAGCTGTAATAATGGTTGCAATGACAGTTTTAAATTGAGATGAAATTGAAAAAGATATATTTATGGCAGATCCAAATGTAAAAATAAATATTTTACAAACTAAAGCCATTAAAGGTATTTTTGATTATGACATTAAGAAGAATGATGAAAGAGATGTTATTTTAAAAAAAATTACTTCAGATGAACAAGAGTTAGAAAAAATTCGTCAAATTGCACTTGTTAAATATAATAAAGAGCAAAAAAAAGCAAAACGAAAAAAAATGTTAAAAAGTCCAATTTCAAAAAATAATAAAAAAAATTAATAATTTAAACTTTAATTACTTTTTTTTGTATAATAAGTAAGTATGGTGATTGACAAATGAAAGACGAAGATATAATTAGCACAATCAAAATGATGCTAGAACTCAAACTTGTAGAGATCAAAACACAAATTAGTAATATTACTATTAAAGACCTTTATAATTATTTGACTAACATTATTTTAAAAAGAAATAAAATTGAGAATATCAATAATGCTGCTTATTATATAATGAACATAAAAGTTAATAAACTATTTGAATATTTAAACTATGAATCAATTAAAGACGATTCAAACACTATAGCTAATGATTTAAAAACCATTTTAGAAGGATAAGTGATTATGGTGAAAAAAAACTCGCCCAAAACTAAACTAAACAAATCTGGAAAATTTAATATATTTAGATTTTGTTCAATCTTTATAATACTTGCATCACTTTTAGTTGGAATCTTTTTTTCAACTGAACGTTTTACAGATAAATTTCGTTTAGGTAGTGATTTTAAAGGTTATTATTCTGCTCTAGTTGCGGTAAATAACGTAAATAAAGAAGCGGCAACTGGAGGTCAACCTAACGGTGATTCAAAAGAAGCAGCAAAAGTTTTAGAAGAACGTTTAAACCCAATGGGAACAAATCAAATTACAATTGAAACTGCTGGATTAAACTATTTGAAAGTTCTTTCTCCAGTTGAAGCGTATGATTCAGAAACTCAATTTAAAAATCAAATCCAAAGAAATGGTGGAGCGATTTTACTTAATGAAAAATATGAGGACTATCAATTAAAAATTGAAGACAAAAAAATAACTCGTTCTGGAATTACAGATTATTTTAGTGAAGCGAAAACAACTGCAATTACTTCTGGTAGTTCAAAAAGTCCTGCTATTCAATTTAAATTAAATGGAACAAAATTTAGTGATATTTTTAGTGAACAAGAAACTTCAGTTAATATGAAACTGATGGTTGATGCTGATGGTTTTTATAACGAAATTAGAAACTATTATAACACTGTAAAAAAAGATAAAACTGAAGATAAAATTGCAAGTTATTTTGATCAAGTAATAACACCAATGAGAAATTTGTATAAAAATTCAGATACTGAAGAGTTACAAAAAAGTACTTTATCTGATTTATTTGCTGGAACTTACGAAGAAATTGATACAGGTGGAAATAAAAGAAATATTTATACAAACTTGTTAGATGAAGAGGTCAGTCAATCTAAATTTTTAGAGTATGTTAATAGTAATTTTAAATTCTTGAGTGAGACTTCAAAATATGTTTATGATCCCAATGCAAAATCAGAGGATTTTAATGGCGAAGAAGCAAAATATGCAAATGATATTGAAGGATATAATAATTTAAACTCTTATACAAAAAATAAATTAGGAAAAATTGCTGATGTATTCAAAGCTATTAATACAATCGTTGGAAAATATTGAGATAATCAAAAATCAACAATGATTAATAACGAAAAAGCAATGTCTGAAAAAATAGGTAGCTATATCTTATATTCAGGAGCTATTACAAAACAACAATCAAATAATTCACTTGCTTATATAGATGGTTCTAATTTAAAAATTATTTTTTATGAACAACCAGAATCAGCTGCTCGTACTGGAGCTGCTGTATTTAACGCATCAACAAAAGGATTTGTATTTACAGTTAATAATATTTTAAAAACTAATCCTTCTGTAACTTCTTTAATGTTGCAACTTGCAATTATATTTTTAGGAGTTGTTGCATTAGCATTGTTAATTTACTCATTATTCTTATATAGAATTTTAGGGCTATTTATGATTGTTGTTATCTTAGCAATAACAACCTTGACATTAATGTCAACAACATGATTCGGACTTACTCTTGGAATTGAAGCAATTATTGCTGTTGCAATTATAGTTTCAATTAACTTAGAAATATTTTCAATGATATTTGAAAATATGAAGTTCAATTTATACGTTAAACAACGAAATATAAAAACCAGTTATAATATTTCAATTAAAGAAAATATTACTTTAGCGATTGACGTTTTAATTGCTTTAATAATTCCTTCAATTTCATTGTTTTGGATTACATCAAATGCAATTCAGTCCTTTGCAATAATTATTTTAATGGGAGTTGTGTTTACATTATTATTTACAGTTTTATTAGCAACAATTTTAAATAAATTATTAATATCAACAAATATTTTTAACAATAAACCAGAATTGTTTGCTTTAAACACTGATTTTGTAAATCAAGGAAAAGTATTTTTACAATATAAAATTAGAAATACAAAAAATAAAATTCAAAAATTAAAACAAAAAAATAGGGATACGAGTGCCTATGAACAAAAACTTGTAAAGCTTGAAGAAAAACTTAACATAAAAATCGAAACAGCAATTACAAAACAAAAAGCTTTACTTGAAAAATATAACCAAAAAATAAATAAAAAAATATCAGAGTATGAAACTAAGTTAAATAAAATCATTGATCCTAAAAAGGCAACTAAAAAAATGAGAATTGAATTCAAAATTAATGAATTAAAATACTTGTTAGAAGAAAAAGTTGATGTTGAAATGGATGAAGAAAGCGATGTTGTTTTAAATACTCAAGATAAAATTAAAATTAAATCTTATGAAAAAACTATTAGACATGGTTCAAAATTTGTTTTATTAGCATTAGCAGTATTTAGTATCGTAACTTCAATTCTTGGAGGGTTAAAAATTCCTAATTTGGACTCATCATTTGGTAATAGAGTTGAATATACTTTATGAGGTACAAAATTAGAGTCAATGTATAATGGGGTAAGATCATTTTCACAAAAATCAAGTGGTAGTGATGAGTTAAAAGAAAAAGTAACTCAAATGCTTGAAGAAAAAGATATAACACCTTCAAATAGTGACGAAAAACCTCCATTTGCAACAGTTGTTTATAGTTTCTTAGATATTGTATTTTCAAACGAAGATTATTTAAATTCAATTACAGATTCAATTGGAAATTCAGAAGCTTATAAATTTCATAACTACGCAATTAACTACGGAAATAATTTCAACTATGTTTCTTCATCAACAAATGATGATATTCAATGAGTTACTCTATCAGTAATTTCTGTAACTTATTCAGATTCATATACAATTAAAAATCTATTTGCAGAAGTTGGTGGATTCAACAAAACTCAAGAAATTGATAGTAATGGTGGTTTTGTTGCAAAACGTATTAGACCTTATACAATTGTTGATATGGCAATTCAAATGGCTTATGGAGTTCTTGCTATTGTATTAGCATTAGCAATCTATATCCTTATTAGATTTAAATGAACATACTATATTGCAATGGTAATTGGAATAATATTAGTACCTGTTTTAACACTTGGGGCAATAGTTTCGTTCTATATACCTTTAGGAATGACTTCATTAATAGCAGTTGCAGTGGCAATATCATTTACTTGTTTGACAATGTTTATGTTGTTTGGAAAAGTAAGAAACTTAATTGCAAATAAAGACGAAAATAGTATGATCAATTTCTTTAAAAAAGAAATAGAATATAGTATTGAAGTTAAAAATATGAAGAAAAAAATTAAAGATGAAATTTTCTTGAAAAAAGCTGATATGAAATTAAAAGCTAAAGAAAAAAAATTATCAAAAGAAGAAAGAAATGACTTGAAACTTGAATTTAAAAAATTCAAACAACAAAAATATATTGAGTATAAAGAAGTTAGAAAAAATAATAAAGTTGAGATTAATAAAGTTTCAAAAAGAAATAACTACTTAAAAGAAATTATGGTTCAATCATTTAAGTATGGAATTAAACGTTCTTTATTAATTGGAGTATTTTACATTATTATTTCATTATTATTATCAATAACTTTAACTTCATTAGCTTCATTTGGTTTAAGTGTAATAATTGGAATTGTTTCTTCGGGAATAATTATGTTATTTATTTGTTTACCAGTTTGAATTTGACTAGAACAAATTAGAATTAGAAATCACTTAACAAGAAAACGTTTTATAAACGGATTAAAAGTAACAGGTGAAGAACAAATTATCGAAGGGGTTAATGACTAATTTATGGACAAAAATTTAAATTTAAAAGATTATATTTTAGATGTAAATGATTTTCCGATTAAAGGAGTGGTTTTTAAAGATATCACTCCTTTATTAAATAATGTTGATGCATTTAAACAAGCTGTTAACCAAATGGTTGAATATGTTAAGTTAAAAAAAGCAAACGTTGTTGTTGCACCAGAAGCAAGGGGATTTTTATTCGCATCAGCTGTAGCTTATGCTGCAGATGTTAGATTTGTTTTGGTTAGAAAACCAGGTAAACTTCCAAGAGAAGTTATTGATATTGAATATGAACTTGAATACAATAAAGGTCATATTCAAATTCACAAAGATGATTTAAATGACCATGATAAAGTTGTTATTGTTGATGATGTTTTAGCAACTGGAGGAACTATGCAAGCAATTATTGATTTAGTTCACCAAAGTAAAGCAACAGTTAATGGTATTGTATTTTTAGCTGATCTTTTGTTTTTGCATGACAAAGATTTATTTAAAGAATACGATTCAAAGTCATTATTGACTTATAAATAAATATTTTATTTTCTTAAAAAGTGCTTTATTATAGGCGCTTTTTATTATCTTTAAACTTGATATTTTTCTTTTTATATGGTTTTATAAGTTTGAAGTAAAAATTAATGGGTTGAAAAAATAATATAAAATTTATCAATTCAAAAGCATAAGCACTGGGCGTATAATGTGCTTTGCTATTTTATTTCACTCAAAGTATAAAAATAGACAGGGTGGTTTTACAATGAGTGCAAAAGAATTAAATTATAGCAATATGATGAATGAATTCAGTCAAGTTATTTCTACAAAAAACAATGATTTAAAAAATGAAAATGCTAATATGAGTGGCGATACTGCAAGTGGAAAAATGATGAAATTTGCTTCAATCGGTGCTAAAGATTTTGCATTAGAAAATTTAGTAAATCCTGTTTATAGTGATTTACATAAAAAAGCATTGATACACATTCATGATTTAGATTACTATCCAACTAAATCAGCTACATGTGTTCAATATAATATTGAAGAGATATTTGAGAATGGATTTAGAACAAGAAATGGATTAATCAGAGAACCTCAGTCAATTGGAGTTTATGCTGAGTTAGCGGCAATTATTTTTCAAACTTGTCAAAATGAAATGCACGGAGGTCAAGCAATTCCTGCATTTGACTATTTTATGGCACCTGGTGTTAATAAAAGTTTTAGAAAAGCTTTGAAAAGAAATATTGAACAATTCTTTCAATTTTTTGATGAAAAAATTAATTTAGAAAAATTACAACTTATTTTAAAAGATGAAGAAATTAAGTTTAAAGAATTAGAATTTGAGCATGTAAAAAGACATGTTTCAAGTGATAAATTTACTTCTCAAATTTATGACAAAATTAGAGAAATGAGTATTAAAAATGTTGAGTATGAAACAGATCAAGCAATGGAAGGTTTTATTTATAATTTAAATACTCAACATTCAAGAGGTGGAAATCAAGTTGTTTTTTCATCAATTAATTTAGGAACAGACACCTCAAAAGAAGGAAGACAAGTTACAAGATCACTTTTAAAAGCGTTAAGAAATGGTTTAGGAAATGGTGAAACTTCAATATTCCCAATCGTAATTTTTAAAGTTAAAACTGGAGTTAATTTTGACGAAGAAAGTTATAATTTCGCAATGAGTATTGGCCAAGATAAATGATTTAGCGAAGAGTTAGTTTGAAAAACTCCAAATTTTGATTTATTTTTAGACTCAATTAGAACAACTAGTAGCAGATTATTTCCTAATTTCATGTTTTTAGATCAATCATATAATCAACACGAATTATGAAAACCAAATGATAAAAAAAATTGATATTATGAACCTGCAACAATGGGTTGTCGTACAAGAGTTTTTGAAAATGTAAACGGACCAAAAACTAGTGTTGGTAGAGGAAATTTAAGCTTTACTTCAATTAATTTACCTTTTATTGCTTTAGAATTATTAAAAAGCGAAGGAATCTTAAACGAAGGAAAAATTAATTATGAAAAAGCAAATTTTGCTGATTTAAAATTAAAGTTTTTACAAAAAATAAACACTTATTCTGCTGATGTTTGTGACCAATTATTTGATCGTTATAAGTATCAAATTAGTGCAATGGCAAAAGAGTTTCCGTTTTTAATGAAAAATAACGTTTTATCTGGAGGGCAAGATTTAGAAGCGGATCAATTTGTCGAATCAGTGTTTAAACAAGGTTCTTTGACAGTTGGTTTTGTTGGTCTTGCTGAAGCATTAAAAGCGTTATTAGGAGTTCATCATGGAGAAAGTGATGAAGCACAAGAGTTTGGATTACAAGTTGTTCAAGAAATTAACAATGTTGCTAATAATTGAAAAACTAAAACAAATTTAAATTTTGGAGTAATTGCAACTCCAGCTGAATCTGTTGCAGGAAGAATGGCAAAAGTAACAAGAAAAGCTTTTGGATCAATTCCCGAAATTACAAATCGTGATTATTTTACTAATTCTAATCATGTACCAGTTTATTACAATATTTCTGCAATTAAAAAAATTCAAAAAGAAGCTGCTTATCATCCAATTACACTTGGAGGAAGTATAAGTTATGTAGAGCTAGATGGAGAAGCTAAAAAAAATCTACATGCAGTTCTTTCGATAATTAATGCTATGAGAATTAGTGGAACAAATTATGGTAGTTTAAACCATCCAGTTGATAGATGTAAAAAATGTCACTACACTTCATTAATTCCTTTAAGTTGTCAAAGTTGTGGAAATACTGATATATCTAGAACTAGAAGAATAACAGGATATTTAGTTGGTGACTTAGATGGTTGAAATCAAGGGAAACAAGCAGAAGAAGCTGATAGAGTAAAACATAAATTTCAAGAGTAATTAATATGAAAATATTAAAAATTTATAAAGAAACAATTAGTGATGGACCTGGAATTAGATATTCAATTTATATAGCAGGGTGTTTACATGCTTGTAAAGGGTGTCACAATATGTTAAGTTGAAGTTTCAAATTAGGAAAAGAGTTCACAAAAGATTATGAAGAAGAAATATTAAAGGATTTAAAAGCAAATCCTTTATTAAACGGAGTCACATTTAGTGGTGGAGATCCAATGTTTAGTTCGATTGAAGTTTTAAAGTTTATTAAGAGAATTAAACTTGAAACTAATTTAAATATTTGACTTTATACCGGGTTTACAATTGAAGAGTTAATCGAACAAAGAAACAATAATAAAGAGTCTTTTGCTAGATTTGAAATATTAAAAGAAATAGATATTTTAGTTGATGGAAGATTTGTTTTGGAGTTATATGATCCTAAAATTTTATATCGAGGAAGTAGTAATCAAAGGTTGATTGACACAAAACAATACCTGAAAAAAAATAATTTATTTTAAACTCATTTAAAATGAGTTTTTTTATTCTTTATTTTATATAACTAGATATGTTAATAATGATATAATATTATTGGTAAATTTTAACTTTAATTTTAAATTGTTAAAATTTTACTAATTAAATTGATACAAAAATTGTAAAGGAATGAAAATATGCAAAATTCAATCAAAACTTTTAAAAAGTTAATAATTTTCAAAACCAATATATATTTACTTTTAAAGTATTTTTTGGATTTTTTTACCTATGCATAAAGTAATTAATTTAAAAAATGTATAATAACAAATGTTAATTATACTTATTGAAAGTAAATATAAATTTATAATTTTAAATTTATATTTTTTTTATGTTTTATCAATTTAGATATGAAAGGAGAATTGAAATGGAAAATAAGAATAATTTAAAAATTGATCCAACTGATGTTTTGCACCCTCAAATTAACAATAAAAACGCAAGAAAATCAGCTGCATTTGATTTTTGAAGAGTATTTTCTATTGTTTTTGGAAACTCAATTGGAGTAGGGATTTATTTAAAAAGTAAACAAGCTTTATTAGCGGCACATAATCCCTATATAGTTCTAATTGTGTTATTTTTAATGTCATTTATTGGTGTATCAATGGTGTTTGTTTTTATTGAACTTGGCACAAGCGCAAAAAACCGATATCATACTCATACTGCATTTGCAGAAACTTTTATAGGAAGAAGAACAGGAAGTTTATTTTCATTATTTTATTGTGTCATATATATTCCTGTTTATGTTGGTTTAATGGCAATTACTGTTTCATATTATGTTTTTAGAGTGATCGATGACTATCATGACAATCAAGCATGAATAAATGCTGATATCGAAGCATTCTTGATAATATTTATAGCAGTTCTAATTATATTTTTTATGTGTATATCAAACGGTTATGCTTCAAACGGGTGATTTAAATATCTACATATATTTTTTAATAACTTAAAATTTTTACCATTATTGTTTGTAATTGGTCTTGGTATTTATGCCAAATTTCAATTAAGTACCACTGCATTTGTTAGTTCAAATACTTCTCAATGAAAGTTTAGCTATTTTATACTAGTAATTCCAATGTTGCTATTTGAACTTGATGGATTTATGTATGGTTCTAGTATAGAAAAACAAATAACTCATAAAAGGATGCTTGTTATTGGTCAAGTTGTTGGAGTTATTTTAGTAGTATTTGTTAATGTTTTATTTGCAGTATCTCTATATTTTGGTACAACTGATGCTGATTCATTTTCGCTTATTAATTTAATTCTTTCAAAAGAAGCTGCACTTGTTTGCAAACTTATAATTGCTGTAGTTGTTTTGGGTTCGGTTGCAGGATTTACAAGTTTTGGAGTAATTAATCTATCTAGTACCACAGATAATGATGGAGTTCAATTGGTGCATTACAAAAATGCAAAAGCAATGATTTCGCATCGACTAAGTGGATTTATAAATGCAATTTTAATATCAATAACTCTAGTTGTAATAACAACAACATCATGGTTAGTTTATCGTGATGGCTTACAAAGAAATGATCAAATGAGTGAATTTTACTATGTAGGTCAAGGTGTCACATATTTAATTGATAAAATTAGTGATTCTGTTGTTGTACTTGCTTTTACTACTTACTTAGTATTAATGTTAGCAGCACTAGTAAATCACAAAACCAATAAAGTTAATGATGTTACAAAAGTAAAAGGTAGTGTTTATTTTAATTCGATTGCTTCAACAATAATGAGTCTATTTTTACTTTATATTTTTTATGATATATTTAGTAAGTTTGGATCAAATGATATTGGACAAATTTTACAACCTGCTTTTGTTTTAATTTTTTTACTTGTATTAATGATTGCTTTTATAGTTAATGAAGCTAAGTTATCAAAAGTTAATATTGATGAAAACGACTTTATTTTAAGACTAAATCCTAAAAATTGAAATAAAAAATATAATCGTCAAGTTGAAACTAATAAATATAAAGAAAAATACAAAAATTTTTATAAAAATTTATAAACTTTAAATTAAATTTTATTATTTTTTGTTTATAATATAAATAAAAAAAGGAGAAATATGAAAAAAATATTAGGTTTATTATCTGCGATCACATTAACAGCTTCAACCGTATCTTATGTTGTTGCATGTCCTAAAAAAGAAGTAGAAGAAGGTGAAGGTGAAGAAAATTCAGATACAAACAAACTTCCAGAAGTACCAGATTACAACTTAACTCTTACAGATTATTTAAAAGAAGTAAATGATATTATTAATGATGAGGTTAAGAGTGCTAGTGAAACATGATTCCAAGAGGTTAAAGATGACTCAAGTTTTTCATTTATTAAACCTGATGTTATAAAAAGTTTAAAAGGTATTAATTTAGATGGAACATCTACATCGTTAAAAACTATTTTTGAAAGTCCTGAAAACAACGGTAAAAAAGAAAGATTTGTAAGTGATATTAAAAGTTTAGTTAACTTTCAAAATATTAATGATAAAGTTATAAAACTAAAAGATGATACAAAATATAGTATTTTATTATCATCAATAAATGAAAATGAACTAATCACTTTAGATGAACAAGCTTTATTGAGTTATGACAGTGGTATAATTAAATTTTCTGAAACAGATCAAATTACTCCTACAAACATTGCAGAAGAAAATAAACCTAAAGATTCATTCATAAATATTGATACAAAATTTGGTTTTACATTAAAATATTATGAAAATGATGAAAATAAAACAGTTAAAGAAGATAAAAGTTTTAAAGATTTTGGTTTTAATTTTACTTCAACATCCAATAATGCATTAACTGAACTAATAAATAAAAAAACTAAGGAGCTTAAATATTCATTTATTGGTGATGTTAATTTTAACACTTTATTAAAAAATGAAAATACTAATAATAATGATGATGATAAATTTATAATTAATGACCAAGATACAATAAAAGAAATGATTAAAAATAAATTTAAAGGTAATAATTTTAAAAAAGCTATTGTAGAAAAAATCAAAGAAGGAACAAATATTTTAAATAATAATGTAAAAATTGAGTTTGAGAACGATGATTCAGAAAATAGTTTTGTTGATTTAACAGATAGAAAATTAAACAGTAACGGAGAAATTTGAGATTATTCATTAAGTGCTACAACAGAAAGTAAATTTAAATGAAAAGATAATGATGATTACACAACAATTGACGGTTTGGCAAAAAATGAAAAATTATACAACTATATTTTTAAAAAAATTGATAATGAAAAAGTATTAGAAAAATATGATGAATCTGTATACAATTATGTTAAAGATAATTATAAAAATTGATTAGCTGATTACTATGCGCATATTACAGATAACAATGAAGCAAAAGCTTCTGAAGGTTTAAAAAAATCAACAAGTTTAGGATTATTTAATATAAAAGGATTAAAACTAAAAATCAACAATTTTTCTGTTGATTTAAGTGAATTCTATATTGCAGCAGGATATCAAGTTAGTGATGAAGAAATTACAAGTTCTGATTTAAATGAAAATTCTGTAATTTTTAAATCAATTGTTGCAAACTTAACAAAAGGAATTAAAGCATATCAAGATACATTTGGTATAGAAAACACAACAGATGACTATAAAATAGCTGCTTTTAATGGTGGTGATATAAATGGTAAAAACTTATGAGATAGCTTTGACCAAAACTATATTTCAGGGCTGTATAGTGGTAATAATAAAGGTGTTGCTATGATGTATTGAGCATCAGTTTTAAGAAGAATGAGCAATGTTTTATCACTTGATATTTCAAATAGAAAAGATAATGGACTTGAAGTTCAAGATGCTGCAAGAAAAGTTTTATTAAATAAAGGAAATCAGACTGTTTATAATTGACAATTTATTAAAGAAACACTTGTAAGTTTCATATTAAAAAATGATATTAATGGAGACCCTAATACAAATGGGTTCTATATGGATGCTATTTATTATTCTGGAGATGATACATCTGATATAAGATTTAAATTAAACTTTATCGATGTTACATTTACTACTGATAGAATTTGAAAGAAATACGGAACAGTTACTGAAATGTATAAAAATAGATCTATTATTGAAAATACAAGAAAAAAATAACATTTAAAAATCTTTAAAAAATTTATTCAAAAATAAATTTTTTAAAGATTTTCTTATTTTATATATTTAAATTAGGACAATAATTAGTTTTTTTTTAAAAATTATTGTTTTTTTTTTTTTTTTTGTTATAGTTGTGTTCATACGGAGGAAAAAAATGAAAAAAATATTAAGTTTATTATCTGCAATCACATTAACAGCTTCAACTGTATCTTATGTTGTTGCATGCCCTAAAAAGACAACAGAAGAAAAAACTGATGATAACGGCCCTATCGCAGAAGAGCCAGATTACAACCTAGCTTTGTCAGATTATTTAAAAGAAGTAAATGAAATTATTAACAATGAAGTTAAAAGTGCTAGTGAAACATGATTTCAAGAAGTTAACGATGACTCAAGCTTCTCGTTTATTAAACCTAATATTATAAAAAGCTTAAAAGGTATTAAAGAGGATGGAGAAACGACTTCTTTAAAAACTATTTTTGATAACTCTGAAAATAGTGATAAAAAAGAAGGATTTATAAGTGACTTTAAAAGCTTAATTAACCTTCAAAATATAAATGAAAAAATTATAAAACTGAAAGAAAATACAAAATATTCTATTTTATTATCATCAATAAATGAAAATGAACTAATTACTTTAGATGAACAGGCTTTATTAGGTTATGATATTGGTGGAATTAAATTTTCTGAAACAGATCAAATTACTCCTACAAACATTGCAGAAGAAAATAAACCTAAAGATTCATTCATAAATATTGATACAAAATTTGGTTTTACATTAAAATATTATGAAAATGATGGAAATAAAACAGTTAAAGAAGATAAAAGTTTTAAAGATTATGGTTTCAATTTTACTTCAACATCCAATGCCGCATTAACTGAACTAATAAATAAAAAAACTAAGGAGCTTAAATATTCATTTATTGGTGCTAATAATTTTAACACTCTTTTAAAAAATGAGAATACTACTAATGATGATGATAAATTTATAATTAATGACCAAGATACAATAAAAAAAATGATTGAAAATAAATTTAAAGGTAATGAGTTTAAAAATGCTATTGCAGATAAAATTAAAGAAGGAACAAATATTTTAAATAGTAATGTAAAAATAGAATTTGAAAGTAATTCTAATGATAGTTTTGTTGATTTAACAGATAGAAAATTAAACAGTAACGGAGAAATTTGAGATTATTCATTAAGTGCTACAACAGAAAGTAAATTTAAATGAAAAGATAATGATGATTACACAACAATTGACGGTTTGGCAAAAAATGAAAAATTATACAACTATATTTTTAAAAAAATTGATAATGAAAAAGTATTAGAAAAATATGATGAATCTGTATACAATTATGTTAAAGATAATTATAAAAATTGATTAGCTGATTACTATGCGCATATTACAGATAACAATGAAGCAAAAGCTTCTGAAGGTTTAAAAAAATCAACAAGTTTAGGATTATTTAATATAAAAGGATTAAAACTAAGAATCAACAATTTTTCAGTTGATTTAAGTGAATTTTATATTGCAGCAGGATATCAAGTTAGTATCGAAGACATAACAGATGATAAATTAGATGAAAACTCTGTAATTTTTAAATCAATTGTTGCAAACTTAACAAAAGGAATTAAAGCATATCAAGATACATTTGGTATAGAAAACACAACAGATGACTATAAAATTGCTGCATTTAGTGGTGGTGAGATAAATGGTCAAAACTTATGAGATAGTTTCGACCAAAATTATATTTCAGGATTAACTGATTCTAATAAAGGAATAGGTATGTTGTATTGAGATTCTGTTTTATCAAGATTCAGTAAAGTCTTATCACTCGATATTTCAGATAGAAAAGATAATGGAATCGAAGTTCAAGATGCGGCAAGAAAAAGTTTATTAAGTAAAGGGAATCAAACATTTTATAATTGAGAATTTATTTCAAAAACTTATATAGGGAGCACTCTTAAAAAAGATGTCAGTTCAGATTATGATAAAAATGGTTTTATTATATCTAATATATATGACAAAGGTAGTTTAACTTCTGATGTAAAGTTTAAATTAAACTTTATTAATGCAATATTTACAACTGATAGAATATGGAATCTATATAAAAATGAATCTGAAAGATATAGATATAGAGCGTTTATTGAAAACACAAGAAAAGAATAATAAATATTATAAATTATGTTTTTAATTATTTTAAAATTAATACTACAAAAAAATACACTTCTGTGTATTTTTTTGTATATTGTTTATTTTTGATTAAAAGATATAATTATATTTAATTGATATATTTAAATTTTTTAAGTTAATTTATTATAAAATTATTATAATTATATCTTATATTTAATAAAAAGGGGCAAAATAATGACAAAAGATATAGGAAATTTTCATTACGTTGAGTGTAGGGATTTAGACACATTAATTACAGAAATGAGAAAATACATTAAAAAAGAAGATGCTATTGAAGAAGTTAAAAAAGCATATTTTTATGCTGAAGAAAAACATAAAGATCAAAAGAGAAAAAATGGTGATCCCTATATTATTCATCCACTTTCAACAGCTTATTATCTTTCTCAATGAAGAATGGGTCCAAAAACTATTATTGCTGGACTTTTACATGATGTTATTGAAGACACACCAGTTACTTTTGAAGAAGTAGAAGAAATGTATGGGACTGATGTTGCAGATATTGTTGAAGCTGTAACTAAAGTAAGTTATTTTACAGAAGAAAATCGTGCTCAAATGAAAGCTCAATATTTACGAAAATTATTTTTATCAATGATTAGAGATATAAGAGTAATTATTGTAAAAATAGCAGATCGCATGCATAATATTCTAACATTAAAATATATGACGCCTGACAAACAAAAACTAATTGCAAAAGAAACATTAGAAATTTATTCTACAATTGCTCATAGAATTGGGATGAAATCTGCAAAGAACTTATTAGAAGATTATTCTTTTGAATATTTAAATCGTGATGAATATAATAAAATCGCAAATTTATTAGAAGAGGATAAAGAAGCGAGATTAGAAATAATAAATGAAATAATTAATGATATTGAAAGAAAAATTTTATTGGACTCAAATTTAAGTGATGTTGATGTATTTGGAAGATCTAAAACAATATATTCAATTTATCGAAAAATGCATTTTTTTGGTAAATCATTTCAAGATATCAACGATATTTTAGCGGTTAGAATTATTACTCAAAATATTGATGATTGTTATCGTATTTTGGGTTGAATTCATCAAATGTATACACCACTTAGTGGTAGATTTAAAGATTATATTGCAACACCAAAAAACAATTTATATCAATCATTACATACAACATTAGCGAACAAAGATGGAATTATTTTTGAAGTTCAAATAAGAACAAGAGAAATGGATGATATAGCAGAACATGGAGCAGCGGCTCATTGAAAATATAAAGAAGATGAAGCAAATATTGATATTGCCGCTAAACAAAGAGAGATTGATGAAAAAGTTGATATGTTTACAAGATTGATGAATCTTGAAAAGTTAGCTTCAAATGGTGAAGAAGTTGAGTATGATAAAACAATTCAAGTTTATGAAGAAGATGATATTGAACAAACTTTTAAAACTGATTATTTAACAGCGATGATTTATGTATTAACTCCAGATGGTCATGTTATTACCTTACCGTTTGGATCATCGGTTTTAGATTTTGCTTACAAAATTCATACTGATGTTGGAAATAAAACAATTGGTGCAAAAATTAATGGAGTGTTTTCTCCATATAATACAACTTTAAACTCAGGAGAAATTATTGAAATTCAAACTTCAAATGACGCTGAACCTCAAGAAAAATGATTGAGATTTGTTATTACAACAACTGCTAGAAAAGCAATTGAACAAAGTTTAGCAAAAAAAGCTGAAATAGAAAAAAAAGAGGAAAAAATAACAAATCAAAAACTAATTAGAAATACTAAACGTGAAGTTGATCGTTATATAATAGCAAATAATTTAAAATGACAAGTAAACTCAGTTGATGAAATTCAAAGAAAGTTAAAAATATTGGATTATAAAAATATTGATGATTTTTTATTATCAGTTGGAAAAGGGGATTTTTCTATTTCTGAAGCTGTAAATTTTGTTTATGTTTCAAAAGAAGAGTTAAAAGATATTGATAAAATAAACGATATGAAAACAAGAAAATACAAATCAGTTGTTGGTCGTGATGATATAAGAATAAATGGTATTGAAAGAATTAGTTGTGTCCTTGCTCAATGTTGTTATCCAGTTCCTTTTGAAAGTATAACAAGTTATATGTCTAAAACAAAAGGGATTCAAGTTCATCGAAGCGAATGTGTAAATATTGTAAATATTAGAAAAACTAAAGATATATTAAAAGCAGAATGAATTAATTCGAAAACAAAAAACAAAAAATACTATGCAAAAGTTAGAATAGAAACTCAAGATCGTCCAGGTATTTTACTAGATATTGTAAATATTCTTACTTCAAGAAGAATTAACATATCGCAAATTAAAACAATTGCAAATGAACTTGATTATCTAGTTAAAGGCAGTTTAATTGTTGAAATTTCTAATTTAGAAGAATTAAATTCATTGTTGAACAATTTAAAAGAATTACCTGGTATTATTAAGGTTAAAAGAGTTCTTTCTATAGGAGAACGTATTGATTTTTAATCAATTTTTTAAGATGAAAAAAATTTTTAATACAAAAAACATAACAATTTGCGCAACGTTAGCAAGTATAATGGTTGTTTTAAGTTTGTTCTCTTATTTTTTATCTAATATTACAGGTAAATCTATTTTTCAAATTAGTGATATTGTTTATTTATCAATGTTTGTCACAACAATTAATCCACTAGTTTTAATATTTAGCTCTTGTATAGCAGGTGTTTTAATAGATTTATATATGGGAGGATTTATTTTTATTCCATTCACAATTATAATTAAAATTTTAATTGGTGTTATTGTTTATTTTTTAAATAAAAAAATAAAAATATTTTTTTCTATTCCAATTGCTTATTTATGTATTTATTTATATGTAATCTATGTATTAGTTTTATACGATAAAAGTTCAGCTGTTGTAGAATTAATTACTGATAGTATCCAATATTTAGTTACTGTAAGTTTTTCGTTATTAATAATTGGTTCTAAAAATTGAAAAGAATATAGTAAATATAAAAAAAATAATATAAAAAAAACTAGAATTAAAAGTTAACTGTTAAAGTTTTAAGATAGGAATAGATTGTTTCAAATGAACTTTTATGCTATACTTAATATATTATATGAGAAAGGGTTACATACATGAAAAAAGAAATGATATACCTACCTATTCTTGAATTTGTGCAAGCTAATTTAGATTTTAATATTGCTTCAAATAGAAAAGACTCAGAATATGATTTTAACTTTACAAGATGAAAAACACTAATATTTTCAAGTCAAAAACTTAAATTTGTTTTAAAATATGCTCAATCAGTTTTACAATGATTAAGCAAAGTTGTTGATGTAAAAAACTTTAATGTATCAATCGATACTACAACAGTTGATCGCTTTAATTTTTCAATTTATGAGTTTGACACACATGTTTTTAACTGTACTTTAGTTACTAACTTTTATCTAATTCCAGAAGAAGATTGATCTTCAAAAATATTTGAAATGCACTTTTCAAAATATGATTTAACAAATGGCGTATTAAACATTAAAGACTTAACAAGTTTTTGAAAAGGCGAAGAAGGTTTTGAAAAGTTTGTAAATATGCTATATGCAATTATAAAAGAACCTTACAAATTTGAAAAGCAAGCACCAATTCAATGACAAGTTGATTTTAAAGATAAAAAATTGTCAAGTTCTCAAATTAGAATGCAAATTTCTTCATTAATTAATACTGGAATAAGACCTGAAGACCCTTATTTAACAATTGAACAAGCTTTAAAAATTGAACAAGGAGCTAATCCTGAAATAGTTGCTCAAGAAGCAAAAGCAGAAAATGAAAAAAGACAAATAATTAATCCGATTTGAGACGAAGCAATTGAACAAGAAGCAAAATATAAAGATTTAAATTTTGCAATGCAAAAGTCTCGTGGAATTGATCCTAAGAAAAAGAAAAGAAGATAATAAAAAATTATATTTAATACACAAATTAAGTATAATTTTTTTTATTTAATTTATTTTTGTTTTAAAATAAACTTGTAAGTGAGGAAGAATAATGATTAAAGCAATTTTATTAGATATTGACGGAACTTTAACTAATAATCAAAAACAAATATTACCAAAAACAAAACAAGCTCTTTTAGAAGCTCAAAATAAAGGAATTAAATTAATTTTAGCTTCTGGGAGACCTACAAAAGGTTTATATAAGTATGCAAAAGAGTTAGAAATGGATAAACACAACGGTTTATTAATTTCTTTTAATGGAGCTGTAATATACAATTTTCAAACAAAACAAAAAATTTATGAACAAAGTATTGATCATAGAGATGTTATTGATGTATTAAATCATATGAAAAACTTTGAAGTGATTCCAATGATTTATGATGACAATTATATTTATGTTAACAACGTTTATAAAAATCAAGTAGCTAGTAAAGTATTTGGAAACATTAATATTATTGAATATGAAGCAAGAAATACAGATTATTTATTATGTGAAAAACCTGATCTTTCACAAGAGTTAAACTTTAATGTTTGTAAGATATTAGTTGCAGGTGATCCAGATTACTTAATTAATAATTATAAAAATATGGCAAAACCTTTTTTAGATAAATTAAACTCAATGTTTACAGCAGAGTTTTATTATGAATTTACAGATAAAGGTGTTGATAAAGCGAATGCTTTAAGTAAAGTTTTGCCATCTTTAAATTTAAAACAAGATGAATTAATAGCATTTGGTGATGGTCATAACGATTTAACTATGATTGAATATTCAGGAATCGGTGTTGCTATGGGTAATGCAGTCGAAGAATTAAAAAGTAGAGCACAATTTATAACTAAAACAAATGAAGAAGATGGTATTGCATTTGCTTTAGAAAAATACTTGCTATAGTATAAACTGTGAAAATAAAAGAACATGTAATGTATTAAAAGGGATTAATAATTTCATTAATTAATTTAAATAAAATAGTTAAATTTATGTTAATAAATAAAGATTAATGAAAAAACTGTATATATTTGAATATAATTGACAAAAATCAAAAAATTAATTTGACATAAATATTATTTTTTAATATTTATACTGAAAATATATAAAAAAACTAAATTAAAAAACATTAAAAATTTTATAAACAATTTTATAAAAAATAAAAAATATATAATAATTTAATAGCTTAAAAGAGTAAATTGTAAAAAGGTATTTGTTAACTTGTTTAAATTTAGAAAAAAAACATAAATTTATTCTAAACCGTTAAATTCTATAAAAAAAGAAATTTTTTATAGAGTAAATAAGTTAGAAAATAACTGATAAAAAATTTAAAATACGTATAATTAAAAAACATTATTATTTATTTATTTTAATTAAACACTCTTTAAATATTTTTTCTTTTTTTAAAAAAGTTATTCAATTACATAAAATAACTAATTATTTAAAAATATAAGAATAAATATTATAGTAACACCTTTTTTAACTCTAATTAATCTTTTAAAACCTTTTGAAAATTATAATTATAATAAAAGTAAATAATATTATTGATTTTTAACGTTATTCTTATACAAACACAAAATATTTATAATATTTATAATATTTAAAAAGAATTTAAAATTTATTTTAATTTTACTGTCTATTGTATAGAATATAAAATTAAAATAATATAATGTTTTTGACTTAGGTCGAAAAGGAAGTAAAAACGAAAAATTACTTATTATAATGTCAGCTTTTATTTTACTGGCATCCCCATCATATTCATTTATAGATAATATTAATAAAAAATATGATTATAAAGATAATGAATATAATAGTAAAAGTGAATTAGAAAGTAAAAATAAATTAGATAACTTTTATCAAAGAGCTTATAAACTGTAAGCATTTCAAAAAGTGTTGGAATGGAGATAGGATCAAATTGAAGCACTAATCATAGATGATCATGAGATAATTATGAAAAATGACAATATGGTGCAGATTTAAAAGATTATTTATCAGACGATGATATTAAAAGTAGTGGATGAAATTTAGAAAAAGCATTTATAAAAAAATATAAAAAAATAGGAATAAATTTTAGTGCAACAGCCTATGACTACTATGGTTCAAGCCACTCAGCTTCAAGTTTTTTATTTGATACTAATAATTTACATGATAAAAATGAATATCAAGAAAGACAAATTAATTATTATCATTCTACTTTCGGTGTTTATAATGAAATTGACTTAACACAAGGAATTCAAATAAAAAATGGTGAGTTAAGGTATAAAATTAATGTATTTTTAGGAGTTAAAGGTTATGGAGCTAAATGACAATATACATCTATAAATGCAAGTTTTAAAAATATCTACTTTTATTAAATTTTAGAAAATCAAATCTTTATTTAATGATTTGATTTTTTTTAGAAAGGACTTTATGATAGAAATTAAAAATTTAACAAAAAAGTATAAAAATGATAAAGGTGTCTTTGATATTAATCTAAATGTAAAAAAAGGAATGTGTTATGGTTTAATTGGACAAACGGTGCAGGAAAAACTACAATTATTAGACAATTAATGGGTTTTATAAAGCCTACAGAGGGTAACATAGATATTAATTCTTTAGATGCATGAGCAAAATCGAGTTTAATAAAAGATTTTACTGGATACTTACCCGGTGAACTAGCATTTAACAATAACAATTCATTAAAAGATTATATAAATTTTTTAAAAATTTTTAAAAATGATTATTATGAAGAAGAATATTTAAATAAATTAGCAACGTTTTTTGAACTAGATACAAATATAAAACTAAAAAGTATGTCAAAAGGAATGAAACAAAAATTAGCTATAATTTGTTCTGTTTTATTTAAACCAAAATTACTAATTTTAGATGAACCAACAACAGGATTAGATCCAATTATGCAAGAAAAATTTAATCAGTTAATTTTAAGATTAAAAAAAGAAGGAGTAACTATAATTTTGTGTTCACATATTTTTAGTGAAGTAAGCAAATTGTGTGATGTAGTAGGATTTATAAAAAATGGAAAGTTATTAGAAGAAAACCAAATAAAAGATTGGGATTTAAAAGAACTTGAAAAACATTTTTTAAGTTTATATGAGACTAAAGGAGAATTTTAGATGAAAAATAATTTTGTTAAAAAAAATTTAAATACAGTTTTATATAATTTAAAAAGTAATTACAAAATAGTTTTGTTATTTATTTTTATATGATTAATAGCTGTTTCTATTTCTTTTATCGTTCCATTAATAGATCAAACCTATAATAGCAAAGGCTTTAAAAAGCCCTTCATGGCATCGGGTGATTTAAAAGAAAAAATAAATAGCGGAACAACTATAAGTAATTATTCAGGTTTAGGAGAAATGATTTCTATTTTAACTTATGGTTGAATTGGTATTGTTATAAATTTAATTTTCACATTAGTTTTTATAAACAAAATTTTAGTGTCTGAATATAAAAACGGACAATTAGCAATATATTTATCTCAACCAATTTCAAGAACTAATGTATTTATTTCAAAAATTTTAAGTTTATTTTTGTTTCAAATATTAATAATAGCTTCAGGATTTATTTTGAATTTAATAATAATGGGTGTAGGAACGGTTTCTGCAAAAGAATTTGGCTATTTCATATTTTATAGTTTAAACTTTATTTTAGTAGTATTTTTATTATCGTTAATATTTATGCTTATCTCAATTAATCTATTAGATAAAACATTTCAATTAAATATATATTGTTGTTTAATTATTGGTTATGTTATATTGAATTTTGGAATATATATGATTTACATTCAATATCGTGATGGTTTAAAAGCATTGCAATATTTTAAATATATTGATTTAAAATCTTTAGTGATTAATGTTTTTGTTTATAATGGCGAAACTCAAACAACTCAATTAAATGAAACAACCCAATTTGAAAATAACAAACTTTCAGACATAAATGCTTTAAGAGTTTCTTTAACAATGATTTTATTATCAGCATTAACTCCATTATTATGATGAGCTAATATAAATACATTTAAAAAACTTGATTTTAATGTATAGTAATTATTAATTTTTAAATTTTATCTAGTGATTTTAATTTAAATAATTAAAAACAAGATGATTTATCTCTTGTTTTTTTTGGTTAAAAATTAACATTTTTTAAACATTTTGGTTGTTTTTGGTTGTATTTTATAAATTTTAGGAATATTATATCAATGAGGTGATAAATCCTTGTTAAGAGAAGAAAGATTAAAAATCATTTTAGAGTTTGTAAATTCAAATGGTTTTTGTTCAAATGAAGATATATCAAAAGCTCTAGGCATACCTTTTAGCACCTTGAGAAGAGATTTGAATGACTTGCAAAGTGAATATAAATTAAAAAGAGTTCATGGTGGTGCACAGTCATTAAAAGAAAAATCTATACTTGAAGAAAGTATTGTATCTAAACTAGAAAGTAACATTGATGCAAAAATAATTATTGCTAAAAAAGCTCTTAATTGTATTAAATCAGGAGAAACTATCTTTTTAGATGCTGGATCAAGTACATATCAATTAGCAAAACTTATTAAACCAGAGTTAAAAATTAGAGTATACACAAACTCAATCATTAACGCTCAAGTATTAGCAAATAATGGTGTAAATGATGTTTATATATTGCCTGGAAAGTTTAAACCAACTACTAATGCAATATGTGGTGTAGAAACAATTTCTGCTATTAAAAAATATTATTTTGATGTTGCATTTATTGGTGTAAATGCAATCGACCATGATTTTAACTTTTATACTACTGATGATGATGAAGCAGAAGTTAAAAAAATTGTCATAGAAAATTCGCAATTTAGTTTTGGACTTGCAGATAAAAGTAAAATGAAATCAAAATCTTTTATTAAATTTAGTGATAAAAAACAAATTGCACTTATAAATGAAGAGGTTTAAAAAATGATTTATACAATAACTTTAAACCCAGCAATTGACCATATAATTTTAACTAATAAGCCAGTTGAGTTAGGAATAACAAATATTTATAGTGATGAATATAAAGTTGTTGGTGGTAAAGGAATAAATGCAGGAGTTATTTTAAATAACTTAGAATCAAATGTACAAGCAATCGGAATTTTAGGAGAAAAAAATAAAGATATTTTTTTAAATAAATTTAAAGAAGTAAATTTAAATAATAAATTTTTTTTAAATCCAGGAAGTACAAGAGTTAATTACAAGATTAAGCATTTAGTTTCTCATCAAGAAACAGAACTTAACGGAATGGGTTTTGAAACTAATCAAAAAGTTGTAGAAGATTTTTTGAACTATTTAGAATCACATTTAGTTGAAGGTGATATTGTAATTGCAACAGGAAGTGTTGCTAGGGGTATATCTAGGCAAATCTACAAAACAATTGGAAACATAGTAAATCAAAAAAAAGCAATACTAGTTTGTGATGCAACTAATGACTTGTTAAAAAATGCATTAGAAGCAAAACCTTTCTTAATTAAACCAAACCTTGAAGAAATTTATTCAACATTAGGGTTAGAATATGAAGAAAATATAAGTTTTGAAAAAGAAAAAGAGTTAATTGAAAAATTACAAAACTTAGGAGCTCAAAATGTTTTATTAAGTAAAGGATCAAATGGAAGCTTGTACTTTACAGCTGATAAAAAAGTTTATCAAGTTGGAATTGCAAAAGGAAAGTTAGTAAACTCAGTTGGAGCTGGAGATAGTATGTTAGCAGGTTTTGTTCATGGTATTGACAAAAATTTAGAAATAGAAAAAACATTAAAATTTGCAGCAGCAAGTGGTGCTGCAACTGCTTTTAATGAATGATTAGCATCAAAAGATGAAATTATTTCATTGGTTGATCAAATCGAAGTAAGTATCAAATAGGAGGAAAATGTATGGAACTTAAAGATTTATTTCATAAACAGATTTCTTTCTTTAATGCAGATTTAAAATCAAAAGACGAAGTTATTGAGTTTTTATCTAAAGCATTATTAAAAGAAAAATTTGTTAAAGATGAAAAAGTATTTAAAGACGCTGTTTACAAACGTGAAAGCGAAGGTTCAACAGGTATGGGTGATGGAATTGCTATTCCTCACGTATTAAATCCAACTGTTGAAAAATCTGCAATTGCATTTTGTAAATTAAAAAATAAAGTTGACTGACAATCACTTGATGATCAACCAGCTGATCTTATCTTTATGATAATGACCAACGGAAAAGATGGAAATGAACACTTAGAAGCATTAGCTAATTTAAGTGGATATTTAATCAAAAAAGAAGTTCAAGATGGACTTAGAAGTGCAAAATCAGTAGATGAAGTTAAAAAATTATTAAGTGCACCAAAAGCTAAAAAAGAAGAACTAAAAAAAGGTGAATCATATGATGTTATTGGGATAACTGCATGTCCAACAGGAATAGCACATACTTATTTAGCAGCAGAAAAAATTCAAGAATATGCAGAAGAATTAGGTTTAAAAGCAAAAGTCGAAACTCAAGGTAGACGTGGAGTTGAAAATGTTTTAACAGCAGAAGATGTTAAAAATGCAAAATATATAATTTTAGCTCACGAAAAAGCAATTAATGGAATGTCAAGATTTAATGGTTATAAAGTTGTAGATACTTCTACAAAAGAAGCGATTTACAAAGGTAAAGAAATAATTCAAAACTATGAATCACATCCAAAATTAATGAAAGTTGAAAACGCACACGATGAATCTAGCGGTGAAGTTGGTCAATTAGATTTAAAACAATTTAAAAAAGTGAAACAAAATCTTCTAGCAGGGGTTTCGAGAATGTTACCATTTGTTGTTGCTGGAGGAATTATTTTAGGATTTGGTTTCTTACTAGACTATATTTATACAACAGCTATGGGTATGAAAGCGTTCTCATCATGAGAACAATACAGAGATTTCTTTAATTTATCAGATGAAATAGCAAAAAGTAAATTTAAGTTATTATCTGATGGTAAAATTATTGATCCAGCAGATGCGGAAAAGTTTTTAACTAATCACTTTTCTCAACTTGGACCTGATGGGGTCACAATGTGTTATGCATCTGGATCATTTGGAACAGTTTGAGAAGTGTCAAGTTACTTCTCTGCAATTGGTAAAATTGGAATGGAATTAATGATACCAATTTTAGGTGGATATGTTTGTTATTCAATAGTAGGTCCTCAAGGATTAATGGTTGGTGCAACAGCGGGATTAATGGCAAATAGTGATGGATTTGCTTATTCAAAAATAAGCGAAATAGCACCATGAACTGGTGCATGAAGTAGATTTTTACCTAGCAGTTTAGAAGGTATGTCATCTGGATTTATTGGTGCACTAGTTGGAGCTTATTTAGGTGCACTAGTTGTATTTGGTTTAACAAAACTAATGAAAAACTTTGGTAAAGGATTACAAGGGGTTAGAGATATAGTATTTATTCCTGTGCTTTCATTGCTTGGTGTAGCAGTTATAATGTTAGCAGTTAATATTCCTTTGGGATATGTAATGTATGGATTACAAAAATTTATTTCATTACTAGCAGATAATAACTTAATGGTAATTGTATGTATATTGGCTGCATTTATGATGTGTGTTGACATGGGTGGACCTATCAATAAAATAGCTTATACAATCGGTACACTATCAGTAGGGTTTAATTTAGTAAGTAAAGAAACTAATGCAATTGCTTACGAACAACAAACTATGATTATGACAGCTGCAATGGTTGGTGGAATGGTTCCTCCAATTGGAATAGCGATAAGTACAGTTTTATTCCCAAAACAATGAACTTTAAAATCAAAAGATGCAGCTAAAACTAATTGATTAATGGGAATGTGTTTTGTTTCAGAAGGAGCAATACCATTTATGATTGAAGATCCAAAAAGAATTTCAGTGTCAGCAATGATTGGTGGAATTGTTGCAGGATTAATAGTAGGAGTATTTAAAATCACAATCGCAGCACCACATGGTGGAATATTTGTAGCACCATTAACAAACTCATTATTATTTGATGGTGATGGGTTGCAAAAAGGAATGGGTGTAGTATTATATATAGTTGCATTCATGTCAGGTTCACTAGTAATGGGAGTTGTATTAGGATTCTGAAGATTAGCAGATATTAAAAATGGTAAATTAACTTTATCTTCAACAAATGGAGTTAAAGAAAGTTTACAAGATAGATTAGCAAAAGCTAATCAATCAAACAATACTAAAAAAGTTGAACAATTTAATAAAAAATTAAACGATTATGCAACATTTGAACAAAATTTAAAAGCAAAACAACTTGCTTATGCATCAAAAGTTGCTGAAAAAAACAAAGCAAAAAAACAAAAAGCTTAATTATTAAAAAAGCACCTAATTTAGGTGCTTTTTTTATCTTGTTTTTAGTGTAAAATATAAAAGTTAGAAATTAGGAGTAAGACAATGATCCAAAAACCTAGAGGAACTGAAGATTTAATTGCAAATCAAGTAAAAGAATTTTTTGCATTAGAATTGATTTTAAGAAATATAGCTGATTTATATAATTATCAAGAAATTAGAACACCTTTTTTTGAATTAGCAGAACTATTTTTAAGAGGTGTTGGCGAACAAACAGATGTAGTTTCAAAAGAAATGTATATTTTTAATGATAAAAAAAATCGTCAACTTGCTTTAAGACCAGAAGGTACAGCTCCTACTGTTCGTTCTGTTATTGAAAATAAACTATATATTAATGAAAATTTGCCATTAAAATTATTTTATTTTGGAAGTATGTTTCGTTATGAAAGACCTCAAAACGGTAGACAGAGACAATTTAATACATTCGGAGTTGAAGTATTTGGACCTAAAAATCCAGAAATTGATTGTGAAATAATTTGTCTAGCAGTACATATGTTAAAAACAATTGGGATTGATGATTTTAAAATCCATTTAAATTATTTAGTAGATGATAATAATCGTCAAATCTATATTGATGATTTAAAAAAACAATTAAAAGATGTTAAATTATGTGATGATTGTCAATCTCGCTTAATAAAAAATCCTTTAAGAGTTTTAGATTGTAAAGTTGATCAAGATAAGTTTAAAAATATTAAAGATATGAAAGAATATTTATCAGTTGAAGATAAAAATTATTACAATGATTTAAAAAGAAATTTAAAAAATTTAGACATTAAAATAATTGAAGATAAAAATTTAGTTAGAGGATTAGATTATTACACAGGATTTGTTTTTGAAATAAAAGATAAAGACCAAAGCACTTTAATTGGTGGGGGAAGATATGATAAACTTGTTAAACAACTTGGTGATATTGACTTGCCAGCAGCTGGTTGAGGAATGGGAATTGAAAGAATTATTTTGAATTTACAAAAACAAAATGTTTCTTTATCAGAACAAAGCAGTCTAGACGCTTATATAATTGGATTAAGTTTAAAAGCAAAAGAATTTGCAAATATTTTAATGTTTATGTTAAGAAGTGCTGGATTAAAAGTTGATTGTGATTTTATGAATAGAAGTATGAAATCAGCTTTTAAACAATCTGAAAAAAATAATGCTAAAAATATTATTTTAATTGGGGATAAAGAATTAAAAGAAAATAATATTATAATCAAAAATCAAAATACAAAAGAAGAACATATTGTTGCTTTTGAAAATATAATTGATTTTATGACAAAAGGAGAATAAATAATGGTAAGAACTCATACATGTGGTCAATTAACATTAGACAATATTAATCAAGAAGTTATTTTGCAAGGATGAGTTGCAAAGGTTAGAAAAATGGGTGGATTAACTTTTGTCGATTTAAGAGATCGTTACGGAATTACTCAACTTTTAATTGGAGAACAATTAAGTTCAAAACTTGAATTACTAAAAAATGAATATGTAATTCAAGTAAGTGGAAAAGTTATTGAAAGAAAAAGTAAAAATAAAGATATCTTAACTGGAGAAATCGAAATAGAGGTTAAAGATATAGTTTTAATTAATAAATCTGAATTAACTCCTTTTGAAATTAAAGACAATATCGAATCAAGCGAAGAAACAAGATTGACTTTTCGATATTTAGATCTAAGAAGAAAAGAAGTTCAAAATAAATTGATAATGAGAAGCAAAATGAACTACTCAATTAGAAATTACTTTAATGATTTAGATTTTATTGAAATTGAAACTCCAGTGTTTGGTAAATCTACTCCTGAAGGTGCAAGAGACTTTTTAGTGCCTTCAAGATTAAATCCACAAAAATTTTATGCTTTACCCCAATCGCCTCAACTTTATAAACAATTATTTATGATTGCGGGGTTTGATAAGTATTTTCAAATAGTAAAGTGTTTTAGAGATGAAGATTTAAGAATTGATAGACAACCAGAATTTACACAATTAGATATGGAAATGGGTTTTGCAACATCACAAGATGTTATGGAAACTATTGAAAAATTAGTTAAAAAAGTAATTTTTGATCTTAAAGGCGTAAATATCAACGAACCTATTAAAGTAATGTCGTGACAAGAATCTTTTGAAAAATATGGTAATGATAAACCAGATTTACGTTTTGGTTATGAAATTCATTGCTTAGATGAAATTTTTAAAAACTCGCAAGTTCCACTATTTATGAATTTAGAAAATAAAACTATTCGCTCAATTTGTGTAAATAATTTATTAAGTAAAAAAGAACTTGAAAATTTATTAGAAACTGCAAAACAAAATAGTGTTAATATTCTTGGTTTTGCAAAATACGATAACAGCGAATGAAGTGGATCAATTGGTTCTAAATTAAATGTTCAAGAAAAACTATCACTTATTAAAAACTTTGACATTAAAAATGAATCAACAATACTTTTTGTTGTTGATGAATATCAAAAAGCTTTGAAAGCATTAGGGGCTATAAGAAGTCACGTTGGAAAAATGCAAAATTTATGTGATCCTAATGACTATAAATTACTTTGAGTTGTTGATTTTCCTTTATTCGAATGATCTGAAGAAGAAAATCGCTATGTAGCAGCACATCATCCATTTACAATGCCAAGTGATGACACACTTGATAATTTTGATACAGATAAAGCAAATGCAAAAGCAAAAGCATATGATATAGTGTTAAATGGATTTGAAATTGGGGGGGGAAGTCAAAGAATTACAGACCCTTCAATTCAAAAGCGTATGTTTGACGCTATTGAACTAAGTGAAAATCAAATTGAACAAAATTTTGGTTGATTTGTTAATGCATATAAGTATGGAGCTCCTTATCATTCGGGATGCGCTTTAGGTTTAGATAGAATTATTATGATTTTAACAGGAGCAGAAAACATTAGAGAAGTTATTGCTTTTCCTAAAAACTCTTCTGGAATTGATCCGATGACTAATGCTCCTGATTTAGTTACAAATGCTCAACTAGATGAATTAAAAATTAAAATTAAATAGATTAAAAATGTAGTTATTGTTAATGATATATATATTTGATAAAATATTTTTATAGACATGAGGATTAAATTATGAGTATAAATGAAAGTATAAAAAATTTAATCGGTAATTTATTCAGATTAGATGTTAATTTAGAATACTTTGCGCCAGGTTATATTGGAGCAAAAAAAATAAGTGAAGAAAATATTCCTTGATTAGGTTTGAAAAATTTAAATAGAGTTGTTTATTTAGCAACAACTTTCAATTATTATTTCTTCGAAAACATGATTGCAGATGTATCTTTAGCGATTGATGCAAAAGGAAAAGAACCAATCATCGTGGAAGTTAAAGATAGTTTTTTAGAGCTAATTGAATTAGAGAAATTAGGATTTTTACAATCAAGAGTAAAATCTTTAGGAACAACACAAATGTTTATTTTAAAAGATATTTATAAGTTCATGACTGAAAAATATTCTAAGTTTAATAATTTTTTTGAAAACGACCCAAACATTAAAAAATTAGCTAAGCATAATGGTCATTTATCAGCACCTTTATTTTTAGAATCAAGTGAAGTTAATGCTTATTATGAAAAAGGTGCTAAACTAATATTTACAAATGGAAAATAAAAAATCTTAAATTAATTAATTTAAGATTTTTTATTATTCTGGTATAGATGGGTCTTTATATGTTAAAACACAATAACCTTTATATTTAGTTGATTCAAAAATTGAGCTTAAAATAACTTTATTACCTTTTACATGTGTCATAACTTCTGCAGTATCAATTTTTAAACTTTCATCATTAGTGCTACTATTAATCCTATTTAAAATTTTTCCTTCATCAATTTTTGTTATTTCACCTAAATATTTATCAGGTAATATTTTTATTATTGCATCTTCTAAACTTTCACGACTATCATCTTCAATTTCAACATAATCAACTCAAGTGCTTCCATAATAGTAATTTGAATCATTAATAGCTACAACTTTCGCTTTGCTTTTAGTAATTGTATCAATTTCAACTTCTTCTACTTGTATATCCGGGTTTAAAGCAATTATTCAATCTAATATATCTTTTTTGTTTAACCTAAGTTTGCCAAGCGATTTTGTGGTTAATGCATCCTCTAAATTTGTCAAAGCAACTCATTTAACTTCAATACTTCCGTATAAATCAGAGCCTATGTTTTCATTGGAAATAATTGTAATAAAACCATCATTATCTACAACCTCAGCAGGATCTACTCCTTCGATTATAACTTGACTGCTAGAAATTAAACCATCTTTGTCTATTGCATTTAATACACCTTGCATTGACTTTTCTTCGATATTTAAAATACGATCTTTATATATTTCTTCTAAATTTCCGCTACCTAACTTGCTAATATTATCGCCAAAACAACTTGTGGTTAAACCAGAAGGAACAGAAATTATATTAAAAACCATTAATAGCGAAAGTATTTTTTTCATAATTATTCTCCAAATATATATTATTATAAACTTTTTTGAGATTAATTTCTAGTTTGAGAATTTGTTATAATATTTTTAACTATAAAGGAAATTTATGAAAAGAAAACAAGTAGATTCAATATACAAATGAAATTTAAATAATATATATAAAACAAAAAAGAAGTTTAAAAAAGATTTAGATATTGTTATTAAAAAAAATAAAGAGTTATTAAAATATAAAAATAAATTAGGTGATTTTAAAGTCTTTAAAGATTTTTTTTTAGAAAATGAAAAAATTAATAAATTAGAAGAAAAAATGCAATTCTTTTTATGTATTTTACAAGTTGAACAAAATAATCAATTTGCATTAGATTTAGAATCTCTATATAGTCAAAAAATGATGGAACTTGATGGTAAGTTTACTTGGATTAGTGAAGAAGTTAGTAAATTTAATCAAAAAGATTTTTTAAACTTTATTCAAAATGATATAGAACTAAAATATTATTATAAGTATTACCAAGATTTTTTTAAAGAGTTAAAATATATGCTTCCATATAAACAAAGAAAAATTTTATCAAGAGTTACAAATTCTTCATCAATAATTTATGAAATGTATGAAACACTATTATTTAAAGATAATAAGCATCGAAAAGTAGAAATCAATAATAAAATTTATGAATTAAATTCATCAACTTATTCTGATTTATTATTAAATTCTAGACCGATTGAAGATCAAATGGTAAGAGTAAAATTCAGTTTAGAATTTAAAAAAGAATTAAAAGAAAAAAAACATACTTTAATTAAACTTTACGACAACATTGTAAGATCGAATATTGAACATTTAAAATTAATTAAAAAAGAAAATTTTTATGATTATTTCTTTGATAAAGAAGATTTTTACAAATTACACTTAGAAGTTTTACTAAATGCTGCAAAAGAATCGTCAAATTTAAATAATAAGTATCTAAAATTATACAAAGATTTTTTCAAGTTTGATAATAAATTTTACTCTACAGATACTTCTTTAAAGTTTTATCAAGCTGATAAGAATAAAATTAGTGTCGATAATGCCAAAGAAATTATAAAAAAACATTTAAGTTGTTTAGGACAAGAATATATGAATTTTTTAGATATTGCTTTTGAAAATCATAAAATAGATTATTATGAAGATGAAAATAAAGCAACTGGCGCTTTTACAATTCCTTCTTATGATTTTGATAATTTAATATCTATGAATTGAACAGATGATTTTGAATCTGTTTATACTTTAATTCATGAACTTGGTCATTCTGTTCATTCTTTGTTTGCTAATAAGTACCAACCAAAACCTTTAAACACTTTTGGAAATTTGATAGCAGAAATCGCATCAACTTTTAATGAACATTTATTAAGTGATAAACTTTTAAAAAATAGTGATCATAAACAAAAAATAAATATTTTACAAAATAATATAGACTTTATTGCTTCTAACTTTTTCTCATCTGCTCGTTGAACTAAATTTGAAATTGAAACATTTAAATTAGTTGAAAATAATCAAATAATTAATTACAACTCGATAAAAAATATAATTGACAATACTTTTAAAAAATCAGATTTATTAGACGAATATGATGAAGAGTGTAAATATTATGATTGAACTCAAATAAGTCATTTATATGAAGAACCATTTTACTTATATAAATATGCAGTATCAATTGCTTTTTCTTATCATTTATATAATGATTTTGTTATCAATAATGATTACAATAAATTTATTAGCTTTTTAAAAGAAGGCGGTTCTTTAGAACCATTAGAATTATTTAAAAAATATGGTTTTGATTGTACAAAAAGTGATTCATATTTACCATTAATTAAACATTTTGAAAATTTAATTACACAATTAGAAAATTTATTAAAAAAAATTAATACAAATAACTAATAAAAATAGAAATTAATTTCTTATAAGATAATAAAAAATTATAAGTTTCAATCGTGCTTACTGTAATTTTTAAATACTCATTATTAGTTATTTTTTTCTTTTTTGCTAATTTTTTTGCATAATTAATTGTTAAAACTATATTTTTTTCAATCGCAACAACACTAGATTTAGGAATAATATAATCATCTCAAATTATTTTAAGATACTCATCTGTTTTGAAAATTGTTTTAATTTCATTTTTATAATGTTCAAATACGTTTAAAATTTCTTTATTTGCCAAATCAATCGCAAAAAAACTTGGTTTTGCGATATCTAACTTATTAGAAAGTACAAAATAATTACACATTGTCTCAATAAATCTAATTAATCCTAATATTTGACAATAATCTCTAATCATTTTTTCAAATTTTTTTAATAATTTTAAATCAGTTATAATTAATTTATATTTTTGATTAAAAAAGTTTTTATAGTTATCAATTTCTTTAAAAAGTTTTTCATAATTATTTAAACTATGATCATTTGTTATTTCGAATCCAACATTTGTTTTATTAAACTTAAATAATCATTTTTCAAGTTTTTTAATATTTTTATTAAGCTCTTTTTCTCAAAAAAGATTTATATTTTTTAAATCTTCAATGTTTATCGAATTAATATTAAAAGATTTAAATTTTTCTATCATATTATTACCATCTTTCTTAAATACATTTAATATTATATATTATAAGAAGATTAAGTGAGGTTTTTATGCTTGGAAAATATGAGTTTTTAGACAGTGAAATAAATTATGTTTTGAAATATTTTGAACCAACTGTTTCATCAATTTTTATATGGATTGATTATATTAATGAAGCCTTTTTTGATAATAATTTAATTATAAAAAAACTAAAACAAGTAAAAAAACAATTAATGAATATGAACTATTTAGATGAATTTCAAGATATAAAAAATCATTTTTTAAACATTTATGATGAAGTGCTATATTTAATGATTAGTTATGAGTTAAAAGAAATTGATTACAATTACTATGCTATCGCACCAAAACTTAGAGTTATAAAAGAATTATTTATTCAAGCAGATAATATTGTTAAGTTTTGTTATGATGGTTTAAAAAAATATAAAAAAGTGCCTAGTATAAAACAATTAAAAAACTTTTTTTTACAAGAACTACAAAATAAATTAACTTTAGTAGAGCGTTTTAATAAATTTTCGACAATTGAGTTTGATAATCAACAAAACGAGATAATAATTTTATTAAAAAATGAACAAAATATTGATAAGTGATTATCAGGAATTAGTTTAATTTTAGCAATATATGAAGATATATTAGATAATTTGTACAATATTGACAAAACTGAACTAAGTTATTTTTGAAAAATAATTTATAGGTTAAATGAGATGCAATCAATTTGTGAAATATATCAAAATATTTGTTATTATATTAACGATAAATAATCTTTAGTATTTTTTACTCTATTTACAAAAATAGAGTAAATGTTATAATTAAAATGTTATAAATATTTATTTTATAACGCTACACATACCTTTATAAGGACTTTCAAACTACATTTTAATTAGTAATAAATTAAAGTTAAGTTTGTAAAAAAAACAAATGCCTGTTCCTTTCAAACGGCATTTGTTTTTTTATTACAATTTCTATTAAAAAACATAGAATTTATTGGTGTAAAATAAAAATGAAAAAAGGTGATTGAATGGAATGGATTATAAAAATAAATGATAATAAATACAATTTTATTAAATATTTTAATTCTATATTAAAAAGAAGAGATTTATATAATCAAATTAATAAAAAAGGTTTGGAAATAAGATGTGGTAGAGTTATAAATAATTTAGAATGCAATGCAAAATTAATATTAAATTATAATCCTAGTGTTAGAATTCAGTATTTTTTAACCACTAAATTTGATTCAAAACATCAAGAATGATGCATTAATAATATTAAAGAAGAAATCAACTTAAAATGAATAAGAGAAATTATTTCTAGTGATCTTATTAAAAATTTTTATGACGATAATTTAGTTCAAATAATTACTTTAAATAATGGTGTTATTAAAAATAACGTATTAAACTATAAAAACTCAAATTTAGAAGAGTTCAAAAAATTAATTAACTCAAAAGATACAAAAAGCATAACTATTGAAACTGTTAGAAACTATATCTTTGACACAGTTAGAAAAGATAGTGTTAAAAAAGGTTACTCAGCTTTTGATGAAGACTTTAAAAATCATCATTTTGAAACATTTAATGATGGTAAAAAATACATAGATATTAATATAAAAACAGAGCACTTTATTAACGCAATTTTAAAATTTACTTTAAACGATTTTACAAATACAAATTATGAAATAATTCAAAGTGATGGAACTTTGCTTATCGAAATACCAAATATTGATGTTTTTCATCTAGAAAAAGCAGATACTTCAACTAATTTAAAGATAAAAAAAGTAAAGGATTTAACAATTAAAAAGAAACTTCAATTTATATTTAAAAATAAAAATAT
Organism: Spiroplasma gladiatoris; assembly: GCF_004379335.1. NCBI lineage: Bacteria > Bacillati > Mycoplasmatota > Mollicutes > Entomoplasmatales > Spiroplasmataceae > Spiroplasma > Spiroplasma gladiatoris. Next base: position 527,201 of record NZ_CP038013.1, read on the forward strand.
AATTAACAATATCATAAAATTAAAAAAAATTGCTAATAATCAATATAGCGAAAGTAAAGTTGATATCAAAACTGTTTATGGATTAAGTTTTATAGTTGATAAAAATCGTCATATTTTTCAAAATAAGGATGAGTTAATTATTAAAATGGATGTTTTAGAGTTTGAAGAATTTATATGTGTTAAAAAAAATTACAAATTTTACGAATTAGATGAATTTGTAGAAAACAAGTTAAATCAAGGATAATTTAAAAATATTTGACTTTATTTAAAAACAATATAATATAAAATTTGATTATGTTTAAATTATCAAACATATTTTAATATTTATAGGGTTAAAATAAATTGAAAGGATAAAAAAATGGCAGATTTAAAAAATGAACTTAATTACAATGAAGATAGTATTCAAGTTCTCGAAGGTCTAGAAGCGGTTAGAAAAAGACCTGGAATGTATATTGGTTCTACTGATGTAAGAGGTTTACATCATTTAGTGTGAGAAATAGTTGACAATTCAATTGATGAAGCATTAGCTGGATTTTGTGATGAAATTAATGTTGTTATAGAAAAAGATGGATCAATTACAGTTAAAGATAATGGTCGTGGAGTTCCGATTGGAATGTATAAGGGTACTAACAAATCAACACCAGAAATAATATTTTCAGTATTACATGCTGGAGGAAAATTTGGTGGTGATGGTTATAAAACTAGTGGTGGACTTCATGGAGTTGGGTCTTCAGTTGTGAATGCGCTTTCTTCTAAATTTAAGGTAACAATTTATCGTGATGGAATAATATCAAAAATTGGATTTTCAAAAGGTGGTAATTTAGTAACACCTTTAAAAAATGCAGGAAATTCAAAATTAACAGGAACAGTTGTAAATTTTTTACCAGATGAAACAATATTTAGCACTACTAAGTTTTCGTTTTCCACAATCAGCGAAAGACTAAAAGAGTCTGCATTATTAAATTCAGGTTTAAAAATCACTTTAAAAGATGAAAGAAGTGATAAATTTGTTGAATATAAATATGATAATGGATTGATTGAGTTTGTAAATGAACTTAAAGGTAACCAAAAAGAAATGTGTAACCCAATTTTAATTAAGGGTCAAGATTCTGAAATTGATGTAGAAATTGCACTTACTTATACTGATGATTTTTCAGAAAACTTAATGGGATTTGCTAACAATGTTAAAACTAGTGATGGTGGAACTCATATTTCAGGTTTTAAAACAGGTCTTTTGAAATCTTTAAATGAATATGGTAGAGAGCAAGGGATATTAAAAGATAAGAAACTTGAAGCAAATGACGTAAAAGAAGGTTTAATTGCTGTAGTTACTGTAAAAATCCCTGAAAATTTAATCCAATATGAAGGTCAAACAAAAGGAAAATTAGGAACTAGTGAAGCAAAAAGCGCTTGTGAAAAAATCACTGAAGAAATTTTTGGATTTTGATTACAAGAAAATAAAGCAATTGCACTATCGATAATTGAAAAAGCACTTTTAGCAAGAAAAGCTAGAGATGAAGCTAGAAAAGCAAGACAAGCAATAAGAGATCAAAAAACAAAAACAAGAGGGAAAACAATGTTGGGGAAATTAACCCCAGCTCAAGGTAAAGATAAATCTATAAATGAGTTATTTTTAGTCGAAGGTGACTCTGCTGGAGGAAGTGCAAAATCTGGTAGAGATAGAAAATTTCAAGCAATTTTACCATTAAGAGGTAAAGTGATTAATGCAGAAAAAACTAAAATTTTAGATTTATTAAAAAATGAAGAAATAACTTCAATCATCAATGCTATTGGGGCAGGTATGGGTAGTGATTTTGACATTTCAGATATCAATTATGGAAAAATCATTATTATGACAGATGCAGATACTGATGGTGCTCACATACAAACATTATTATTAACTTTCTTCTATCGTTATATGAAAGAATTAATTACTAATAAAAATATTTACATAGCAATGCCTCCGCTTTTTAAAGTTACTCAAAGTAATAAAAAAGATTTTATATATTTGTGAACAGAAGACGAACTGGCACAATATATGAAAAAAACAAAAAATAAAATTGAAATTCAAAGATACAAAGGTCTTGGGGAGATGAATGCAATTCAATTGTGAGAAACAACAATGGATCCTGAGAAAAGAAAGTTAATATGTGTTTCAATTGAAGATGCACTTAGTGCTGAAAATACATTCCGTACTTTAATGGGTGATAATGCTGAAAAAAGAAAAGAATGAATTGAAGAAAATGTTAAATTTACATTAGAAGATAATGCGGAATTTATTTAAACAAAAATAAATTAATATAGGAGAGTGTTGCGTATGGAAAGTATTGACTTTGATAAAAAAGTTAATATGGTCATTTCAAAATTTGAAGAATACAATAGAATTAATAAAGATATTAAAAGATTCAGTATCTTTAATAGTTTTAACATCACTTATGAGTTAGATGGGGCTCATTTGTACTTTGAAATGCGCAATACTGATGACGAAAATATAGACTTATTAACTTCTGTTGCGAGTGAGCAGTCGTTATTTGTTAATTTAACAAAAGATGCTGAGTTCTTTTGGGCTATAAAAACCTTAAATCGTTTTATTGAAAAGTCAAAAGAGTCAATGAAAAAAGCCAGAGAACTTTCTAAACCACAAGTTGGTATATTAATATATGATGAATTTACAGATAGTTACTATTTGAATCCAGCAACCGGACCTGTTTTATTAAAATCTAAAGAAATCGCAAAAGAAATTGCTTCAACAAGATTAGATATTTTTGCAATATTTATTCATTTAAGAAACACTGTTGTTGGAAGGGATCGAACAATGGAGCTTGTTGGACTTAATGGTGAAATGATTCTAAAAAAAATACTAATTATAATTGAAGAATTAAATCAATATGAAGTAAAACTTAGAAAAATAGAAGGAATTCCAAGGTTTATATGTTTAATCCAAGAGATTGATAGTACAAATTATTACTTTGAAGGATTTTTGACTAATGATTTTGGAGAAGAAATTGAAATAAAAACTAAACAAAACGAATTACAACAAAAAATGAATTTATTCACTCAAGAAGGACTTGAAGTTGTCTACTCAATGTTAAGGTTAGCACAAGACTTTTCAAAACAAATGTTAGATTTAGCAAGAACATTAATTTCTAAAAATGAACCAAAATTATATAAACAAGACACTGTCTCTAAGTTATGAATTTTAACTTCAGAGGGTAAAAAAACAATGCAAAACCTAAGTATCATGGATTTTTTAAATGAAGACATTTCAGAAATTAATTTTGATATTAATCAATAGAAAGGCAAAAGATAATGGCTCAAGATAATAAAGAAAAAGGAATTTTAAATCATTCATTAGAAGAACTTATGGGAGATAGATTTGGAAGATATGCCAAATATATTATCCAAGAAAGAGCTCTTCCTGATGTTAGAGATGGTTTAAAACCAGTTCAACGTAGAGTATTGTACGCAATGAATGATATTAATTTAACTTTTGATAAACCTTATAAAAAATCAGCGCGTATAGTTGGAGATGTTATTGGTAAGTACCATCCACACGGAGATACTTCGGTTTACGACGCTTTAGTAAGGATGAGTCAAACTTGAAAGCTTCATGCACCACTTGTTGATATGCATGGTAATAACGGTTCAATTGATGGTGATAGTGCAGCTGCTATGCGTTATACAGAAGCTAGACTATCTAAAATTAGTAGTTTATTATTAAAAGATTTACAAAAAAACACCGTTTTATTTGCACCTAACTTTGATGATTCAGAAAAAGAACCAACAGTTTTACCTGGATATTTTCCTAATATTTTGGTTAATGGATCAACTGGTATTGCAGCTGGTTATGCTACAAATATGCCTCCACACAATTTAGGTGAAGTAATTGATGCTATTATTGCAACAATTAAAAATCCTAATATTAAATTAAAAGATATTTTAAAAATTGTTAAAGGTCCTGATTTTCCAACAGGAGCAATTGTTATGAGTCAAGATGGAATCAATTCTGCTTTTGAAACAGGAAAGGGAAGGGTTATTATTCAATCAAAAATCCATCGCGAAGATAATAATATTGTTATTGATGAAATACCTTATGAAATAGTAAAACAAGATTTAGTTAGAAAAATTGGCGAAGTAGCTGATGCAAATTCAGCTATTGAAATTAAAGAAGTTAGAGACGAGACTGATCGTACAGGACTTAGAATTGTAATTGAACTTTCTGAAAAAGCAGATTATGAAATAACTAGAAAATTTTTATTAAAAAATACTCCGTTACAAATTTCATATAACTACAATAATGTTGTTATTGTTGATAAACAACCAAAACAACTAGGTATATTAAATATTATTCAAGCTTATGTAAAACATTATCAAGAAGTTTATCTTAAAAAAACAAAATTTGATTTAGATAAAGCTGTAAAACGCCAAGAAATAATCGAAGGATTGATTAAAGCTATATCAATATTGGATGAAATTATTGCAATTATTAGAAACTCTAAAAATAGAATTGATGCTATTGAAAATTTGATAAAAACTTATGAGTTTAGTGAAAATCAGGCTATTGCAATTGTTGATTTAAGACTATATCGTTTAACTTCAACAGATATTCTAAAATTAGAAGAAGAAAAAAATGAATTAATGGAGTTAATTAAAAAATTAAATGCAATTATTGGTGATGGTAATGTTTTAAATAACGAGATAATCAATGAACTTCAAGAAACTAAAAAAGAATTTAATGTTCCAAGAAGATCTGAAATTGTTCAAGAAATAGAAAACATTGAAGTAGAAATTAAAGAAACTATTGTTGAAAAAGATTATGCTATATGAATTTCTCAAGATGGATATATAAAAGCAATTGAAACAGCACAACTTGGAAAAAACACAAGCGAAACATTTAAGCGTAAACCTAATGACATTTGAATCGCAAATGTTCCTGCTTCAAGTTTAGACTTTTTGTTACTAGTTTCAAGTTCAGGAACTTATTATTCAATTCCTGTTTATAAAATTAAACCAAGTAAATGAAAAGAAAATGGTATGCATTTAAATACAGTTGCACAAATGACTGCGCAAAATGAAAGATTGCTTGCTGCATTTGTTGTTAGAAAATTTAAAAATGCTAAACAAGAAATTTTATTAGCTTCAAAACAAGGTTTAATTAAAAGAACTCCAATTGAAGATTTAGAAACAAAAATGTTTTCAAAATCATTTAGAATAATGAAGTTGGCAGAAGGAGATGAGTTAGTATCCGCATCTCTTGTAACTTCAAAAACAAAAACAGTAACTATGTTAACACAAACTGGTTTTTCAGTTAGATATGATATTTCAGAAATCCCAAGTGCAGGTCCTAATGCTAAAGGGGTCAAATCAACTGTTGTTAAAGATGAAGCGATTGTTGCTGGTAAAGCATTTGATTCAGGAGATATTCTAGTATTAACAAATAAAGGAAATATTAAAAAAGTTAAACAAGATTTAGTTCCAATTATGGCAAGGCCTAAAAGAGGTGTTAGACTTTATCCGATGAATAAAAAAAGAGATGAGTTTGCAACATTCTTATACAATGTAACAGATAAAGATATTTTAAATATACTTGATGTTGAAGATGAGTTAAAACAAATTAAAGTAAACTCATTTAAATATTTAGATCTTGAAAGTGTACCAACTGATTTAGATATGAACGAGATTTTAACAACAACATTAGAAAAATCTTATATCATAAAAAATGGTGATATACCACCATCTCCAAAATCTTCTGATGATAACGAAGAGTCAAGTTCAACAGTTGTTGCAAAAACAAAACAACAAAATAAAGATGTTGAAACTGAAAAAACTGAAGAATTAAAAGTTAATATAGATGATTTAATATAAATACCACTTTGGTATTTTTTTTGTGTAACATAATTAATGAAAAGAAATATAGAAAGAAATTATCATGACAGAAATAAAAGGTAAAATTAAAAATTTTATATATAACAATGAAGGTTTTGGAATAGCTGTTTTTACATTAATTGACAATGAAACTAGATCAATAGTTATAAGAGGCGAAATTTCTTCGCTAAGAATGAACATTTTTTATGTTTTATCTGGAGAAAGTGTGATTGATAGAAGAACAAATAAAACTATTTTTGAAGTAAGCAAGTTTAAAAAATTAGAAAGTAGTTCAAAAGAATCGTGTTTTAAATATTTAATTTCACCATTGTTTCCCACAATAGGAAAACAATTAGCTACAAGAATTGTAAATTATTATGAAGATCATGTGTTTCAAAAAATTTTAAAAGATCCAAATAGTTTATATCAAATTGAAAAAATTACAGAAGCACAAGTCAATATAATTATTCAACAAGTTGAATATCACTTTAAAGAAAATAAATTATTAGAAACTTTTGAAGCATATGATTTAAAAATAGATTTTTATACTAAACTAGAAAAGTTATGTAAAGATAAAGAAGAAGTATTAGATATTTTAAAGAATGATTTTTATAAATTTGCATTCGAAAATAATCTTAAACCTTTCAGTGAAGTTGATAAAGTAGCAATAGTTTTTAACCAAGATATAAATTCAGAAGTAAGAGTGAGTTGATGAGCGTTACATATTGTTAACGATATTTTAATTAAAACAGGAAATACTTTTACAGACTTGACAACACTAAGAAAAGAAATATTTAAAATATTCACACAATTAAATCAAAACGAATTGTCAAATAAATTACTTTATGCTAAAAAAAACAATATTCTATATTTCGAAAATAAAAAAATTTATTCTAAAGAAAGTTACGAAGATGAAAAAATAATTGCATCTAGTTTAAATGAAATTGAAAATAAAAAAACTAAAAATAATGATTATGATTTTGAAAATCTTTTAATTGAAGTTGAAATTTATATAGAAGAAACTTTGCAAATAAAAAATTTTAAATATAATAATGAACAAATTTTAGCACTAAAAAATTTTTTAGAAAATAATGTAAGTATTATAACGGGTGGACCTGGTACAGGAAAAACTACTGTTATAAATGGAATTATTAAATTATATGAGTTAGTTTATAAAGATAAAGATTTTTCTATTGTAGCACCAACTGGTAGAGCAGCGAGTAGAATAACAGAGTCCTCAGATTATAATGCTTCAACCATTCATAGATTACTAAAGTTTCTAGGAAATAATAGTTTTGAGCATAATTCTAAAAATCCGCTTATAAAAAAAATGTTAATAATTGATGAGTCTTCAATGATTGATAATCATTTATTTGCTTCTATGTTTTTAGGAATTGAAGGAATTGAGAAATTAGTTTTAGTTGGTGATGTTGATCAATTACCGAGTGTAAGTTATGGTAATGCTTTTGAAGATATTATTAAAAGCGAAAAATTCTCAATAACAAAATTACTAATTAATAATAGACAAGTTATTACTGATCAAAGTAATTCAATTATTGACTTGGCAACAGCTATAAAAAACAATTCTATTCAAAAATTTAATTTTAATAATTTAAATAATGTAGTCACTTATTTTAGTAATGACACTAAAGAAAGTTTAGAATACATAAAAAAAATTTATTTACAAAACAGACCCTCAAACATATTAGATGAACTAGTTCACTTACAAATTATTGCACCAATGTATAAAGAAGATCTAGGAATCGATGAATTAAATAATTTTATTCAAGCAATTGTTAATCCAAAAACATCAACAGAGTATAAAAAAGCTAATTCAATTTATAGACCAAATGATAAAGTGATGTATACAGAAAATGATTCATTTTTAAAAATTTTTAATGGTGATGTAGGTTATATTGATAAAATATTTTTAGATAACAAGAAATATAAAAACTCAAAAGTTTTTTTTAACGAAGAAGAAAAGGAATTAAGTTCTGCACAGTTTTCAAAACTTAAGTTAAGCTATGCATGTAGTATACACAAAACTCAAGGAAGTGAATACAATACTGTTATTTTAGTTTTGGATAATTCAAATCGTTTCTCCTCATGAATCATAAACAAAAAAATGATATACACAGCTATTACAAGAGCTAAAAAACATTTATATATTGTTGGAGATAAACAACTTTTTTTAAATGCATGTTCAAAAGAAATGAAACCAAGATTAACAACATTAATAGAAAGAATATTTAACTTAAATAAATAAAAAAAGTATAATAAATATATAGAAATAACTATGGAGTTTTAAATGAAAAATAAAGTTTTTATAATTTCGTTTATAAGTTTTGGAGCAGCTTTGCTTTCTTTGTTTATACTATCAATGTCTTTGCTTACAAGTATTAATATTGATGAAGAACTTAAAAAAATTGCAAATGTTGATAATAATGATCAAGGCTTACAAAATTTTTTACAAACATTAAGACCACAAATTAATAACAAGTTAGATTTAGCTTATTTAATTATGGGAATTGAAAGTTTAGGGGCAATGTTAAAAATACATTCGCTAGTTGTTGTTATATTTGTATTAGTAAACGCATTTTTGTTACCAATGGTTGGTGTTATATTTGGAACATTTTCAATTATTTTTATTGCTATGATAATTTTGTCAAGAATAAGAAGAGAGTTTAAATTTAATTATGTAAGAATATCTTCAAAAATTTCTTTTCTAGCTATTTCAGGAATATTTTTAGTTTTAACAATTGTTGGAGTTACTTTGTTGTCAATTATAGAATCTAGTTATAATGGTGGTAATGGAGAAGTTTCAAAATATTTAGATAAGATAAACAATAATACTTTACATAATTGTTTTGATTATGTAACAGCTTATAAATTTGCAACACCAGGTAAAATGTTCTCGTTAATGTTGAATGGAATAAGTGATACAAAATTAGATTTTGGATCAAATATCATCAATAATAATACTTTTAAAAGTGCAATTTCTATTTGCATTGTTGTTTTACCAATTATAGGTATATTAATGGTTTTATCTGGATCGTTTTGAACAGCTACATTTATTACTTCAACTAGAAATCAACATTCAAAATTTTATTATTGATTAAAAAATGTAAGAATTGATTCAAAACGAGAGTTTGTTAGAAGTTTATTAAAAGATTATTGATTTTGAATTTCACTTATAGTATTTATTTCAACTATTATTTTTCCAGGGTTCATTCACCCTTACAAAACAAAAATTCAAATTTTAATTACTGTAATTAATGCTATATTAATTCCTGTTTGTTTTATTCCATTGATATATGCATGATCGAGAATATTAAAGATCAGAAGATTTAATTATAATAAAATGATGTTTATTCAAATATTATTATTTACAATTTTGATTATTTTTAATCAATTAATTTTATGGATTTTGTTTAGAGAAGAAATGCACAAACCAATTTGAGTTAGTTTATCATGACCTTTTATTACAATTACTTTATCTGTAATTTGCTTAATTGGTTTTGTTCAAAAAAAACAATAATATTAATTATTGTTTTTTTAAAATTATTAATAAACTTAACAAACAAATTAGAATAAAATATACTTGTTAGGAGCAATTATAATGATACTAAAAAATGCAAAAATTATTTTAGAAAATAAAACAATTGAAAATGGATGAGTTTTAATAGAAGATAAAAAAATAATGTCTATTAACGAAGGGGTTACACAACTTGAAGGAATTGATTTGCAAGGCAATTTTTTATTGCCGGGTTTTATTGACTGTCATGTCCATGGAGGTTATGGAGTTGATTTTGAATCAGGAACTGTTGATGCTTATCAAAAGTTTGCTAAATTAGTTGTTAAAGAAGGTATTACTAGTTATGTGCAAGGAAGTGTTACAAACTCAAAAGAAGATAATATAAAATTTATGAGTGCGTTTAAAGTTTTTATGAGTGATTACCAAAGTAAAAGTGCAAAATGCTTAGGGATTCATATGGAAGGACCTTTTATTTCTCCAGAAAAAAAAGGTGCTCATGAATTAAAATTATTGGAAAAACCAAACCTTAAAACTCTTAAAGAATTAATTGAATTAAGTGGGAATAATATTAGAATTATTACTTACGCACCAGATTTACAAAATGGTGAGTTTACAAATTACTTATTAGAAAATGACATTTTACCTTCTGCGGGTCATACAAACACAAGTGTTCAAAACTTTTTAAAAGATTACAAACTTGGTGTAAAACATCTTACACATTTATTTAATGGAATGAGTGGAGTTAATCAACAAGAACCAGGACTTGCAACAGCTGGTCTTTATTTTGATGACATTTTGTGCGAAGTTATAACTGATTCAATTCATATTCAACCTGATACTTTGAGACTTATTTATAAAATAAAAGGTCATAAAGGAATTTGTATAATAACTGATGCTATGAACGCCAAAGGTTTAGATGATGGTGAATATAAACTTGGTAACTTAGAAGTTATTAAAGAAGGAATGAAAGTATATTTAAAAGAAGGAAAAGCACTAGCTGGAGCAGGAGCGACTTATGATCATAATATAAGAGTAATGTTAAAAGAAATTCCTAATCTAACATTAAACGAACTAATTTATATGACTTCGATTAATATTGCAAAACAATTAAATATTTTTGATAAAACTGGAAATATAGAAGTTAATAAGTTTGCTGATTTAGTTGTATTAAATAAAAATTATGAAGTTGAAAAAACAATAGTAAATGGAGAAATTGCTTATGAAAAGTAAAATTTTAAACCCTAAATCATATACGATTGCAAAATATTTACTAACAATATCAATGTTATTTTTTTACATTTTATGTTTTATTATTTTAATTGTAGCTATAAAACAAAAAGATAATACTTTAAGCGATTGATTAAAGAATAATTATTTAAAATTATCAATAATTATGATACTTGCAGGAATAGTTTTTGGATCTGTATATTTTGGTTTAAGACTTTTTTTCCATATTAAATCTGAATATAAATATAATAAAAAAGAATTAATTTATGTAATAGTCTACTTATTTTGCTTTTCATTGTTAATAATATTTGGATTCTTACTAACATTTTCATATAGATATGATCCGCTTAACGCTTATGTTTTAAATTTCGTTTTTATCGTCTTTATCTTTGTATTAGGAATTACAATTTCTATTTTAGAAACTTTGTCAAGAATTAAAGAACAAGCAGTTGTAAACAGAACTTGATTTGAAGCAAATCAAAACTTAAAAGTAGATAACCTAGAAAAAAAAGAACAAATAATAAAAACACAAAAATTATTAAATAAAGATAAAAATCCATTCATGGAGGATGAAAATGATTAAAATCGGTACAATAGGTACTAGTAATATAACAAAAAAGTTTGTTAAAAGTGCAGTTAATTCTGAAAGCATAAAAATTGTTTGTTGTTATTCAAGAAACAAACAAAAAGCAAAAGACTTTATTTTGGAAAACAATTTAAATGCTAAAGCTGTTGATTCATTTAATGTTTTAGTTGATGAAGTAGATGCGCTTTATATAGCAAGTCCAAACGGACTACATTATGAACAAGCAAAATATTTTTTAAGTCAACAAAAACATGTTTTATTAGAAAAACCTTTAGCTTTAAATTATGAGCAAGCTTGTGAACTTGCAAGTGTTGCAGAAGTAAATAAAGTTATATTAATGGAAGCTTTTAGAACCGCACATTTACCACAATTCAAAAAGTTATTTGAATTGTGTAGTGACACTCAACCATTTTTAGCAAATTTTAGTATTACACAATATTCTTCAAGAATGCCAAACGTAAAAAAAGGAATTTATGATTCAGTATTTGATGAATATTTAGGAAAAGGTTCTACTTATGATTTATTAATTTATCCTGTCGAATTATCAATTGCTTTATTTGGTCCTGTAAAAGAAGTTAAATCTATGAGATTAACTTTACCTAATAATAGCGGATTAAATGATTTGGTAATCATAAGACATAAAAATAACGTTTTGGTTAACATAACTTGTTCAAAAGCTTCAAAGGGATCTAATTATAATGAAATATTATCTGATAATGGAACAATTGATTTTATAGATAATTCCCACCTTAAAGAGATTAACTTTACAAGTTTAAATAATAGCAAAAAAACAAATATTTATACTCAAAATGAAGAAGTAGATTTTTTTGATTATGAATTAAAACTATTTATAAAAATGATTGAAAATAATGATTATAATGTTAGAAATTATTTATTAGATATAAGTTGTGAAGCTGTAAAAGTTTTAAATTGAGTTGAAAAAAACAGTGAAAAATGAGGAGAGTATTAAATGAATTTAAATAGATATATAGATCATACTTTATTAAAGCCAGATGCAAAAAAAAGTGATATTGAAAAGATTTGCAAAGAAGCTATTGATAATGAATTTGCAACAGTTTGTATAAATCCGTGCAATATTGAAAATGCAAAAGAGTTTTTAAAAAACTCAAACGTAGGAATAACAACTGTTATAGGTTTTCCTTTAGGAGCATCAACTACTCAAACAAAAGTTTTTGAAACTCAAGATGCAATTCAAAAAGGAGCAACAGAAATTGATATGGTTATAAACATTGGAAATGTTAAAAATCAAGAATGGAATAAAATATTAAACGAAATGATTGAAATAAAAAATGCAGCAAAAAATAATATTGTTAAAGTTATTTTAGAAAATTGCTTACTTACAAAAGAAGAAATAGTTAAATGTTGTAATTTAGCGATTGAAGCAAAACTTGATTTTGTAAAAACTTCAACTGGTTTTTCAACCGGAGGTGCTACTTTTGGTGACGTAGAACTTATGAAAAAAACTGTAGAGAATAAAATTTTAATTAAAGCAGCAGGTGGTGTAAGAACTTATGATGATGCTATTAAAATGATTGAACTAGGAGCTTTAAGACTCGGAACAAGTGGAGGAGTTTCAATTGTTAATGGACAAAAAAATGATAAAGAATACTAAATAAATATCTTAGATATTTATTTTTTTTGTTAGGTTAAGTATAAAGACAAAAATAATGAATAATGTTATAATATAAAGTAAATATGGAGGTATTGTATGGCAAAAAGATATGGTTATGAATTAGGAGAATATAATTTACCTTCAAGTATACGTAAAAGAATTGATGATTTAGTAGGTTTAAGTTTAAATCCTTCTACTATAAATTTGTTAACTAGTGAGTTTTCTCATCTTTCTGAAGATATGAAAGAAAATATTGGAAGATATATAGCTAATCTTTTAGAAATTGAAAATGCAATCTTAGAAATTCATTTTAAAAAAATTAAAGAAGAAAACGCATTCGGAAATTCTAAACAAGAACTTATTATGAAACAAAGACAAAGTAATCTTTTAAGAATTCAACAAATTTTTGCCAATAAAGATTTAGAAAACTTAAGAGCTATTAAATATGATAATAATTTTCAACCACAAGAAGATTTGAGTTTAAATAAAAATGATTTAAAAAGATTTATGGTAACGAATAACTCAAATAGTCTTTCAAATGATGATAAACAAAAACAAAAACTAAAGTTTTTATCTGAGAAAAAAAGAAGATTAGAGTTAGTAATAGTTGAAGAACAAAATAAGATTAATGAAGCAAAAAAAATTTTTGAAGAAGCTAAAAAAAATAATGATATTTTAAAACAAAAAAATACTCTAAAAATAATTAAAGAAGCTAATGAAAAATTATTAACTATTGATATTGCAATTAAAAAATTTAAATCAGTTGAATTAATTCCTTGAGAAGTATTTTTAAGTGAAGAGGAATTAAATAATTCTGAAGTACAAGAAATTAGAATTAGAGAAACATTAAATCAAAATATATATAGTCCAAACAAAGAAAATAAAAATTATATAAAAGATGTGAATAAAAAAACAAATAAAACTATCGATGTAACTCAAGAAATAGAATTAAATAATTTTTTTGATGTAGATGATTTTGAAGAAGAAGATACAATAAAAAAAAAGATTATAAATAAAAATCAAGAAAAAAAAGATAATAACTTCAAACTTGTAGATAGTAAAAATAAGTTGTTAAAGTTTTCAAAAATAATAATACCTAATGGCGAAAATGAAACTAAAGAAGTTTTGGTGAATGAAAACAAATTTCAAAATAGATTTGATAAAAAAAAATCTAAACTAGTTAATGAAAAAATAAATGAAAAAATTTATAAAGAAGAGTTTGCAATGAAAAAAAAGTTTAAAGAAAAACAAAGCGACTTAAACGAAATTAAAGAAAAAAATATTGATGATTTAAATAAAAATAATTTTTTAGAATCAGAAGAAAAAATGTTAGTTAATAAAAAAAGTGAAAATAAATCTATAAATAATGAAAAAGAACTAAATGAAAAAATTAAAAATGCAAAAAAATTTACTAGATTATACGAAGAAAAAAGAATCTCATTAGAAAGAGAAGCTGAAAGAAGAAGATTTGAAAGAGATCAAAAAATTATAGATTCTCAAATAAAAGAAAACATAAGTAAAGAAAAAATAATTAAAAAAATTAAAAAAAATTATAAATCAAAAGACAAATATTTTGAAAAACTTAAAAAAGAAAAAGAACACTTAGAAAAAGAATTAGCAAATTTAAAGCAAAAACAAAAAGTAGAAGAGTTACGTAACATTGAAATTGCAAAAAGAAAAGCGATGAGTTCTATTGAACAAACTTTAAAAAAAGATAAATTTAAAGGAAAAAACCTTCATACTATTTTAGAAAAAAAATGAATTGCTCATAATGTTAAAGCAACTTTATTCACAAAAGAAAAAGCAATTTCTGTAATAAAAATTATAAAAGATAGAGAACTTTTTTTAAAAAACAAAACTAGTGAAGAGATTTCAGAATGAGAAAATTGAAAAAAAGAGTTTAAAGATAATATTGAATTAATTTTGAAAAATGATAGATATAAAGGAAAAAACCTTCATACTATTTTAGAAAGAAAATGATTAGCATACAATATTAAAAATACATTATTTTCAAAAGAAAGAGCTAATAAAATTATAAATCAAATAAAATCAAATCATATAAATCAAAAAGTACCACTATTAAACGATACTAACAAACTAAAAATGAAAAAATATTTAAAGTTTAAAAATGATGAATTAAAAAACAATTTAGCAATTGATATTAATGATTTAAATAAAAAATATGATTTTTTAAAAAGAAAAGAAAAACTTAACTTATTAAATAAGAATGAAAAATCTGAATTAAAAGAAATAAAAACTAATAAAAAAGATTACAGCAATAATAAAATAAATTTAAAAAAATTTATACTAATAAAAAAAACGATTAATTAGGAGTTTAAATGAATAATAAATTAAGAAAAAAAATAAATAAAGAAATGAAGTATTCATCAGTTTTTAAAAGTTTTGAATTGTCTTGATATACAAAAAATAGTTTGAAAACTTTTATGAGAAAGTTAGGATCTACTTTTGGTTTTGTAATTATATTGATGCCTGTTTTTGGTGTAATTTTATCAATTGGAAATTTATTAAACACCTATAACGCACCTAAAGTTTTAAGCAATTTGTTTACAAATATTGGAACTTTATTATTTACAAATATAGGACTTTGATTCGCAATAGCCTTAACAATTGGTTTTACAAATAATAAAGGGGTTGCTGTTTATTCTAGCATTATTTTTTATTTTGCTTTTACATTAACAATGGCGGCATTTATACAAACTAAAAACACCAATAACAACACTTTTGACATTTTATTTTGAAAAAATTTAGAGCAAAAAATATATTTAACTTCAATCTTTGGATTTTTAACTTTTAACACTGGAGTAATTGGTGGTTTTTTATCTGGAGCGATTACAACTTTGATTTATAATCGGTTTAAAGAAACTAAATTAATTGTTGGTCTTGAATTTTTTTCTAAAGAAAAATTTGTATTAGTATTAATCCCATTTGTAGCAATTTTATTTGCTATTTTATGACTAATATTTTGACCTTCTATTGGATATTCTTTAAGGTTTTTAGGAATGGGTCTTGCAAATTCGCCAACCGGTTTAGACTCATTTATATTCGCAACTGTTTCTAGATTTTTAACACCGTTTGGAGCAGGAATGTTGATTCACTCACCACTATGATATACAGAATTAGGAGGAAGTTTAAGAAACTATGAGGGACAACTATTTGCCCAATATTTACTTAGAACACAACCGGGTAATATTTCATGACTTTCTGAATTTGTAGACATGTTGATGAGTCAAAAACCTGGTAGTTGAGCACAAACTAGTGTTGAAGATTTTATTAATGCTTCTAATTTGACTAGTGATGCTAAAAAAGAAATTATAAGTCTTTTGAGTAATTGGCATTATAATGTTGGTGATTATCAAGGATCTGCTATTAATTTATTAGATTTAAGAGGTGATCAAGTAATTGCTGCAAATGTTATTAATAATAATTACATAACTATGCAAGATTGTTGGAATGTTGGACTAAGAGTTTCAAGGTTTATTGCTGCAGGTTTTGCAAACTCAATTTTTGTACTTCCTGCTATTGGACTAGCTATATTTCTACAAATTGATAAAAAAGATCGAAAAAAATACATAGGGTCTTTTATAATTGCGTTTGCATCGTCTGCGCTTCTAGGGATCACTGAACCACTAGAATACATGTTTTGTTATATTTGTCCAATATTTTACTTTGGAGTATATTCTCCAATGTTAGGAATAATTGGTGCTATTAGTTCAATTGCACAACTGAAATTGGGCACAACATTTTCAACCGGTTTATTTGATTTAATTTTTAATGGTGCAATTCCTACTATAGCTGGTCAAAACACAAGGATATGATTGGTACCAATTTTAGGGGTTATTTTTGGTGTAATAGAGTTTACAATGGCCTATTTTTATTTTAAATATACAAAATTTGATCCATTTGAAAAGTATTTATCAAAAAAAGATACTATAAAAGCAAATATCAATGAATTAAAATTGAATTTGTATAGTTATAAAAATATTAAAAATATTAAAGTTGAAGATAATAAATTGATTTTAATTACAAATAAACCGATTAATATAGAATTTATTGAAAAGTGATTTTCAAATGTTAAATTTAATAGTGATTGTGAGTACAAAATGACTATTAAAAAAGAGTTTCAAGAAACAATAGAGGTTTTATTTGAATCTTTAAAAGAATCAAATAATTTATCTAAATTTAAAAAAGAAGATAAAAAAGCTTTTTTAACATGTAAAAAAGATTATAAAAGATACAAAAAATCTCTAAAAAAAATTCCAATAAATTAATAATTCATAATATTTTTAAAAAACTAAAATATTGTCAAAAAATATGATATAAATATATTGAAAAGTATATATGTATGTAACTTTTTTATACGAAATATATATTTTTAAACTAGGAGTTGAAAATAAACATGGCAAGTGTCATAGTACGTGAAGGTGAACCAATAGAAAAAGCTTTGAAAAGATTTCAAAAAGTGGCTGCTTCTTCAAAAGCTGAAGCAAGAAAACGTGAATATCACCTAAGTAAAAAAGAAAAACGTATTTATAAACAAAAACAAAACAGAAAATTTGGATAGTCCAAATTTTTTTTATATCATTTTATAATTTGTGTTTTTTTTAAAAATCCTAAAAAAGCAATATATAATAATACTAATAGGAGAATTAAAATGACATCTAAAACAACTAAAAGTACAATATCAAAAAAAGGAGCACCAAAATCAAGTTTATATCAAAAACCTTTAAAAGCATCTGCTGGAAAAGTTGTTAAAAAACCTGAAATTTTGGAAGGTAAAAGTTCAAAAATCGCTTTAGTAATGCAATCAAGAGTTATGGTATCTGCTAAAAAAGGGAAAGGTGATTATTCAAATCTACCTCCAGGGGTTGTCGCTTCTATTAAAAATAAAGAAAGAATCGCAAAAGCTTTAAATATAGACGGCACTAATACAGTTGATGCAATAAAACAAAAATACGAAATTGATGGTAAACCATTAACCCGTAAAAGAGCTCAAGGTATTATTGAAGAAAGAAAAGATTTTTTTGAAAAAAATAGAAAAAAATCAATTAAAGCAGCAAATGAATTATCTCCTAAAGCTGAAAAGAAAACTTCAGTAAAAAAAGTTAAATAATTTTAAAAAACTAACTAGTTATGTAAAATAACTAGTTTTTTTTTCGATTTAAATAAGGGAGGTATATTACTATGTACTATTTAAATGCTAAAGTTATTGAAGTTTATAACAATGAAGTCTTAGTAGAAGTTAATAATATTGGTTATAAAGGAATTATTGTTAGTAAAAATATAAAAGACATTAAAGTTGGTAAAAATCAAAAAATTTATTTTTATAATTATAGAAATGAATATACTGATGAATATTTATTTTTTATAAATGAACAAATCTTGAATCTTGCAAAAACATTGTTACAAATAAAATTTTTTGGAATAAAAACATTACTCGCATTATTTTATAGCTTAGATTATGAAGAATTAATTGAAGCTGTTAAATCTAAACATTATGATTTAATTAAAGAAAAAACTAGCATAAAAGAAAGTTTAGTTAAAGAAATTTTTGTAATAGTTGGTTCCAAAGTTTTAAATATAAAATACAATAAAAAACAAATGGAAGTAATAAACTCTTTACATAAATTGGGATATAAATTTAGTAGTATTTATCAAGCAATATCTCAAGTTGATGATAAGCTAGATGAAGAATTATTATTTAAAAATACACTGGTGAAATTAAATGAAATTAAATGTTAATTTAAATAGACCAAGTAATTTTGATAGTTATATCGGTCAAGAGAATATAATTAGAAATTTAAAAGTTTATATAAATTCTTCATTGCAGCGTAAATGTAGTCTTGATCACATGCTTTTTTATGGATGTAGTGGTTTAGGAAAAACCAGCCTAGCATACTTAATATCTTATGAATTAAATAAGAAAATTTATGTTTTAAATGGAACAGCATTACAAAAACCTAGTGATATTATTTCACCACTTACTTCTTTAAAAGAAGGAGAAATATTATTTATAGATGAAATACATGCTATCTCAAAAGAAGTTTTTGAAGTTTTATATCCAGTTTTAGAAGACAATAGTTTAAGCGTAATAATAGGAAAAGATTATAATTCTAAGATTGTTAATATAAACTTGCCCAACTTTACTTTAATTTGTGCAACAACTGAGTTAAATAAATTATCTGATCCTTTTGTAAATAGATTTCCTATTAGTTTTTATTTTGAAGGTTATAAAGTCCATGAAATCGCAAAAATATTAGAAATAAATTCTAAAAAGTATAATTTAAATATTAATTATGAAATTTTAGAGTTTATTGCTAACTTTTGTAAAAATAATCCAAGAATCGCAATTAATATTTTAAAAAGAATTAATGATTATATTGTGATTGAAAAACCTACTAAAATAACAAAAGAATACATTACTAGTATCTTAAATACTTTAAATATTTATAAATATGGATTAAACAATCAAGATTTGTTTTACTTAAAGATACTAAAAGAAAATAAAGTAATTGGTATTGAATCCATAAAACAAATTATGAATACTCAAATATCAATTATAACTAATAATATAGAACCAAATTTATTATTACATGGTATTATAAGAAAAACTTCAAAAGGAAGAGTGTTAACCGATAAAGGATTTGATTTCTTAAACGAATTAATTAAAATATAACTTTCAATTTCATTAGCATACGATTTTATAGTCTTTATTGGGTTTTTTAGTGTATAATAATACTAAGATTATTGAGAGGTTAGTTATGGATAAAAAAATTTATAATTTGAAAGAATCTAGTCTAGGTAAAATAAACTTTGCAGATGGAACTGTATTTATGTCAATTTCATTTAATGCAGATAGTGGTGAAAAAGTTAATGAAGTAATTATTTTATCATCACTTGATGAAGCTGTTAGAAAATTGCCTTCATTTGTAACAGAATTAACTTTCAAGCATGTTCAAGATAAATTAAAATTTCATAATGACATAGTTGAGTGATTGATTGAAAATTGATTAGATCCTGGTATTGTTACTTGTCAAAAATATATCGCACAACAATATGGTTTTCCAGAATTTTCTGAAATGGACCCAATTAAGTGAATCAAATCTGAACCTGAAATGGTTGCGCTAACTTTATCTCATATTGCAGGAAGATACACTAATGGTTATTTAAAACTACCAGAAAAAATTAGAAATTTAGAGTTTTGTTGTAGATTTGTAAAAAATGTTTTAGCAATTAACTTTTGAGAAGAAAATGAAAAATAAACAAGAATAAATATTCTTGTTTTTTTATTGATATAATAAAATGAATAGGTGATACAAATGTTTTTTAAAAGTTTAATTAAAGTAAATTTAAGTATTATTAGTATTTTGCCAAGTGTTTTTGTTTTTGGTTGTTTTGAACCTAATAATGTTATTGCTCATTATGAAATGAATAATAATTATGCATACTCAAATATTTTCAAAACCAAAAGTGGAACAAATTACAGTATATTACCAATTTTAGAACAAAAAGAGTCTGAAACTGAGACAATAAACAATAACGATCGCTTAATGCAATTGGTTATTGACTATAATAACGGCGAACTAATAATAGATGAAAAAAATTTTAACATGATTTATGAGATAAATTATATCGGTGGTAAATTAGAAAAAGAAGTTTATAATGATTTATTATCTAAAAATTACGATGAAGCTTCTAAAGTTAAATTTGCATACGATTATTTAGCAAGTGAGTTTAAAATAAATATTTTTGACAATAAAGATTACGAATTTATTTACGACTATACAGACTTAACTTTGAAAAATAATGTTAAAGATAATAGTTATTATTTAGAACAAATTTATGAAGATCAAGAATTATATCTATGTTCAGATCAATACATAGAAATAACTAATGGTAAAAAAATGCTTAATTCAAAATCTAAACTTTATGATATTAATACAGTATTAAATTCAAACAATTTAGCTCATTTATTAAATTCTAATCAAATTGATATTAAAGAGTATCAAGATTTAGAAGGAAAAATTAAATATGAAATTGTTACTTCAACTACAAATTTAGATGCAATTATTGATGAAAATAAATACTTGGAATTCAAAGAAGAAAGTGAAAGTGAAAATAAGCAGACCAAAAAATTTGATCCTAAAAATGTTGATAAAAAAGCGATTTTTAAAGAACTTCAAAATAAAAACAAATTTCAAAGTTTAACTTTTGATGATGTTGATATTAGTGATCCTGAAAAAATACCAAAACCTAAAGAACAAAAAAATACACAAGAATCAGAAGTTAAAAAATATGACTATTATAAAGTTACTATAAATTCTAAAAGTAACTCAGCAAAATTTAATGGTGAAGCTAATGTTATTTTAGAAGTAGAAATAATACCAGAAATACCAGTTGATCCAGAAATACCAGTTGATCCAGAAGCATCACAACCTAAAAAAACTACTAAAGTAAATCGAGTTAATAATAACAATGTAAACGGTAATTTGGTTAATAACTTTTCTAAAGTATTTTTAAAAATGTTTGATAAACAGAGTTTAAATTTAAATTTCGTAGTTAAACAAAAAGAAGAAAAAAACAAAATCAAAACAGATGTTAATGAATTTAATTCAGAAGTGAATAAAAAATTTATTTTAGATGGAAAATTAATATCCAGAATAACTGTTTTAAATACAATAAAAAAAGAAGAGGATGAACAAAATGCTCAAAAAAATTCTTTATAGTTTGACAATCATATCGCTTTTTGCAACTAGCTCTTTAACTGTAATGTCATGTGAACCAGTAAAATCTTTTCCATCAGTTAGCGCTACAACAACAATATCTAATTTAAATAATTTATTTATAGGGAAAGAAATTCAACCAGTATATTTTGATTATTTAAAATATATTAATGGATTTTTTGAACATAGTAATTTTTCTGATGTTTTATCTACAAATAAAGTTACTACTAATAAGATTGAAACTAGTAAATTAAGCGAAGCTAACGTTATTTATTACAATGCTTTAAAAAATATTTATAAACCAATCGAGATTGGAACAGAATTAGATTTTAGTGGAATGACATTTATAATTGAAAATATTTTTATAGATGATTTTGCATTTGTAAAAAATAATTCTACAAATCAATCTCCAAAAAAAATAAATGAAAATGAAAATGAAAGTCAAGAAGAAGAGCTATTGTCTTATGCAAATACAACAATGGCTATTACAATTTTAAAAGGTTGAGAGACAGTTGGAAAAATTCTTTTACAAGTAAAAATGGAAGAAAATGACTATTTTAAAAAAAATATTTCAATGATGTTTATAAATAAATGACTAGAAAGTTTATTTTCTAATTTAACTATTAATAAACTAAATAAATATGGTTGATATGAATATAGTGGTTATGAAATAAATAAGGACAATATTGATAGTTTTAGAACGAGTATAGTATCTAAAACTAATAAATTAAAAAACCTAGAAATAACAAATGAAGACATTAGTTTGTGAAACGAAACTAAAATAGAAATAGATAAAAATGGTAAAGAAATCGAGAAAAAATATTTTGGTTACGAATTAAAAGGTCAAAAATATATTTATGTATAAAAAAACTTCAATTATGAAGTTTTTTTGTTATTTAAGATTTTTTTGAAAATACTACTTAATCTAATTTTTGCACTAACTTCTTCTGCTATCATTACACCATCATTAAAAATTATTACCTTTGACTTTTCATCCATATCATCTGGATTTAGTTTTTGCAAATCTTCTTCTTCAATTTCATTTCCAATAATTGTTTCGAAATAGTGTTCAATTATTTCGCAAGCTTCTTCTTTTTTTTCCGAATTATCACTTGATAATAAAATTTTAAGTTCTTCTTCATAATTTTCAGCTTGTTCAGGATTTTGCGAAGATCAATTTTTTAATTTTTCCACACTTTTTGAAATTTCTGTATCAAGAATATAAGTAATGTCTTCTCGATCTATTTCGCTAAAACTAGTATCATTTCCCAATTTATTTAATAAAATAGCATTAATTTCTAAAGCTTTTGATCCACTTTTTACAATGTTACCAATCTGCATTTTTATGATTAATTCTGTAATTTTTTCTTGAATATTTGTTGGGTTTTCTTTAATTGTGTTCAATAGTTCGCTTTGAATTTCACTATTAAAACCACCATCAACTTTAAGTTGTAATGAATTTTTTTTAATAAAATTATCAATCTGATCATGTGTTTTTAATTCGCTAACTTGTTTTTTGATATTAGCTAATAATTGATTTGTAACATTAACATCAGGAATAAAATCACCAATAAAATCTTGTTGAGCTTCTAAAAGTCCATTTTTTAATAAATCCAGTTTATCTATAAAAAACTTTTTAAATCATTCTTGTGAAACATTGTTAACAAAATCTTGTAATAAATTATAGTCGCCCATAAAAATCCCCTTTACATATATATTGTATATAATATAACATTAAATACCAAAAATTAAAAAAATTGATATAATGAGAGAGTAAGTGTAGGAACAACTATGAAAAAAAGAACTATAAATATCGTTGATGATGGTTATTTTCTTTTAAATGAACATCAAAATTTTAGATTTGATAAAAATATAGCAAAAAAATTTTTAGAAAAAATTCAATTTCCAATCATTATTTTAGATACTGAATTTTTTAATCACTCGCATGATTCGGGAGATTTAAAAAATAAGTTATATAGTGACAAACAAAAAGATATTGTTTATGTTATTCAATATAGTTTTGCAAAATCATTTAAAGAGATTGCGTATCGTGATAATTCAAAAGCAATTAAATCAATTTTTATCAAAAGAGGACTTAACGATAAAACTTATAATTTTCATGAACAATATTCTAGAATGATTACAAGTTTTTTAAGTATGTGTCGTAATAAAGAAATTAAAACAATCATTTGTGCTGGTGCAAGTAATGATATAAAAATAATTAATCAATGAATTAATGATTATAAGCATTTATTTGCAAGAAGGTCATTAAACATGGCATTTTTAAATAAGGAAAAAAATGAGCTAAATGCTAATTATTTTGATATTTATGAAATATTAGAAAATGCTTTTAGTTTTTCTAATACAAATGCTATTGGTGAAGAATTTTATAACCCAAAAAATTTACCAGTAGGAAAACAATCTGATCAAATGATAGCGTTAACAAGTTGTAAGAAATTTTTTGATTGATTTGAAAGCATTGATAATAAAATTTTAAAAAATGAAGATGATGAAATAAGAAGTTTATGCACGATGGCATATAGTTTCTTTTCTTTTCCTAATAATGAAAAAATGAGTTATGACATTTATAAAAACATGATTGAAGTATTAAGAAAAGTTGTAGTTCATTGTTACAATGATGTATTAAAAATATTAACTTTTTTAGGATTTGTGTATGAGTTTGTTTATTTGCCTTATTCTAAAAACACATTTATAAAAAAAGATTAATTAATTTATAGATTTTTTGCAATAATTATTTTTTTTATGTATAATAAAAATTAAGAAAAGAAAGATAGGAATTAAAAATGTATAACTTAGCAATGTTTTGAAGAGAGGTACAACGAAAACTTAAGCACTAAATATTTTGGTGCTGTTTTTCAAAATATTGGAGTGCGATATCATAATTAAAATTTAGCTAATAACTAAATTTTTTACTTTGAAAAAACAGATAGACAAATAATAGGAGAAAAAAATATGTCAGAAAGAGCAAAAACTTTAACGAAATTATCGATATTGTTTATGAGTTTTGCGATAATTTTTGGTTTTAGAAATATAATTAATAACCAAGTCCAATTTGGACTGTTAGCTTGTGTACTATTTCTAGTTGGAGGAGCAATTTATGCAATACCAATGGTACTACTAACTTCAGAATTTGGAAGTATACATAAATTAAAAAATCAAGAAGCAGGTTTAGGATCGTTTTGTGCATTTGCACTTGGAAAAAAAGGAGGTTTCTTAGCAAGTTGAGCTAGCTACTTTGGAAATTTATTTTTCTTTGCTACTATGGCTCCGTTTACAGTAATTGCGTTAAGCTTTTTCTTTTATGGAAAAAATGGTTTTGATGAATTAGCCATAGTATTATCAGCTAAAATTAGTGATGCAAACGCAACAAGGTTAAGTACTTGTACATTGGCATTATTTGCAATTTTGATTTTTTGAGCAGGAACATATGTTTCTTCAAAAGGTCCAAAATGAATTGGAAAAATCACAAACATTGGAGGAACTGCTAGTCTTTGTTTAGGATTATTATTCATTTTAATAGCACTTTGTTACGCACTACCAGTAAATGGTGTTGAAGAAACTTTTGGATGAAATTCATTTAACGCACTAGAAAATCAATTTAACGGAGATTGATGAAGTTTTATATCAATGTTGCCGTGGTTAATATTTGCATATAATGGAATTGAAACAATTAGTGTTTTTATAAAAGATACAAAAGGTGGATCAAGAGCATTTAGAATTGGATCAACTATTGGAATGGTTTGTGTAATATTTTTAATGGTTATAGGAACATTATTATTAAGTATGACAATTTCACAATCAGATATTGAAAAATGAGGAATATCTAATTCTTACTTTATGGTTTATCCAAAGATTTTAGGAATAAGTGAATCTAGTGGTTGGCACCGTGCAATAGTTCATATTGTAGGATTTGTTACTGCCTTAAATGGAATGGGGTCGTTATTCTTTTGAACAGCTGCACCAGCAAAAGTATTTTTATCAGAAGTTCCACATAATACAATGGGAAAATATTTATCAAAAACAGATAAAAATGGAATACCATTAAATGCTTTATGAATTCAAGCAATTGTTGTCAGTGCTATTTTAATTATAGTTGGTACAACTACTTCAGGAGAAGTTGAAGTTGGAGATGATGGTGTAAAAGCTGTTACTAGTTCAAGTGACTTCTTATCAAGAATTCTTCAAGCAACAACCTCGCTAGCAACTGTTCAAATGTTTTATTACTTTTGAGCTTATATTTGGTTTAGGTGAAAAAACGATGATGAACCAAGAGATACGAAATTTTTTAAAAATAAAATACCAGCCATAATATTAACATCATTAGCATTAGGGTTAGTAGTTATTGCTTTCTTTTTTGGAACAGTTCCAAGTCCAACTCTTTGAAAAAAAGATTGAGTTGATGCATTAATTACTTTTATATTAGTATTTGGAGGATTTATATTCTTTATGGGGATTGGATATTTAGTTTGATATCTTCAAGTTACAAGAAAAGGAATTCAAGAAGATGGCTCAATTGATCAATCAGCAATTATGAGTTCAAAAAATAGAAAAACTAAAGTTTTAAATTCTACAAATGAAAATACAAATATTGTGGAATCTAAAAAAGTAGAGTAGATGTTTAAATAAAAATCTTATAGCAATATAAGATTTTTTATACTTTATTATTTACCTTATTATTTAAAGGTTTATTTATTGTATAATTATATAAATATAAGGAGAGAGAATATGGCTAGCAAAAAAAGTTTTCTACTTTTAAACTACTTTAAACCCTCAATTTATTTAGAAAGTTATAAGAAAATAAATCTTGACTCTTTAAAAAATAGTGGAATTAAATTAGTTATGTGTGATATGGACAACACTTTAATAAGTTGAAATGAAAGAATTCCTAATGCAGATGTAATTAAATTTGTAAAAAGTGTTTATGCTCATAACATGGAATTTGTTTTATTCTCAAATAACATTAGAAGTAGAGTTGAAAATTTTGCAAAAAAAGCTGGTATAAGAAATTATTTCTGAGATTGTAAAAAACCTTTAATGGGTAAATTTAAGTTAGTTAAAAAATTAATGCCATATAAAGAAAATGAAATTGTTTTAATTGGAGATCAATTAATAACTGATGTTTTAGTAGCTAATCGTGGTCATATAAAAAGCATCTTAGTTTCTCCGCTAGGTAGAACTAATGGAGAGAAAAAAATTGTGCAATTTTTAGAAGGTTTTATATTAAACAGGTTAACTCAAAAAAATATTTTACATGAAGGATTTTATAACGAAGGAGAACTAGGTGGTAACTATGAAATACTCTAAAAATAATGAACAAATTGAAGAGATAGAAAAACAACTTGAAGAACTTGAAGATAAAACTTTATTAGCTCACATAAATGGAGAAAAAAAACCTAACATAAAGCAAAGAAGTAAAGTTAGTTTAACAGAAGCAAACATTGGTTTAGGAAATACTACAAATATTGACAATGATGGTCCAAAAAAATGTGTTGGTTGCGGGGTTGAGATGCACAATCTCGACCAAAGAAAACCTGGGTATGTCATCGATGCCCAAAAGCAAGACTACTGTTTAAGATGTTTTAAAATTAAAAATTATAACAGCTTAGTAGAACAAGATATTTTTGATGAAGATTTTATTGCAATTTTGGATGAAATAAATAAAAATAATGAAAAAATTCGTTATTATTACGTAATTGATATTTTCGATTTACCAGGTAGTAGATTAGAATGATTAGAAAAAATGATTTCTTCAAAAGAAGTTGTTGTTCTAGTTAATAAAATAGATTTATTACCAAAAGCAGTTAATAAAGTAAAAATTATGAAGTATGTTAAAAAGTTTTTTGCAGACTCTCCATTAAAAGATTCAAAATTCATTTTAACTAGCTCAATTAAAAGTGATTATGTATATGCATTAATTAGTGAATTAAAATCTATTGATTATGATCAATATATTATTGGAATATCAAATACAGGTAAATCAAGTTTAATTAATGCTTGTTTATTTGCAAATCAACAAGTTCCTTCAATTGTTACAAGTAAATATGTTAATACAACTTTAAATAAAATAAAAATTAATTTTACTAAGAAAAATTACATTTATGACACTCCAGGATTGGTTAAACAAAATCATATAGCAACTGCAACTGCATCATCTTATTGAGATTTTTTCTTCTTTAAAAAAGAAATAAAACAAGTTACATATCAATTATTAAAAGGTCAAACAATTTTTTATGGGGGTCTTGCTTGATTTACATTTGAAGATGGACAGGAAAGATATACAGAAAAAAATAAAATTAAAAAAACAAGTTTTCATTTTTATATAAATAAATTAATGCCATTACATAGAACTAAAGCGAATAATATAGAAAATTATTTTAGAAAAAATCGTCACTCTTTATCACCACGGCTTAAAGACAAAGATGCTAAATTTAAAACAATAAATTATGAGTTTGATAAAAGTGCCGATTTTGATTTACATATTTCAGGATTGGGATGAATTAATTTTAAATCATTTATAGGTATGAAACTATCAATAACTGTGCCTGCAACTGAATCAGAGATTAAAGTAAATTTACTTTCTGCAATGATATAATTTTTTATTTAATGAATGAGGTGAGTGCTTATGAAATTAATTTTAACTGTAGAAATAAACAATTTAATGTCTAATGTTGCATTATTAAATCAATATGGAGAAATCCAACTTAACTTTTTTGTAAATCACGATTTTAAAAATGGTTTAATAGAAAATTTGTATGAAAAAATAAATACAAATTTAAAAAAAGTAGGTTATGAGCTAAATGATCTTTATGAAAAAATGGGAATAGCAGCTGCTGGTTATATCGATCATAATGAGGGAATTGTTAGATATGCTGGATTATTAAATTTTAACAACTTCAATTTAAAACAAAAAGCTCAAGAACTTTTTAAAAAAGAAGTTCTTGTCTTGAATGATGCAAATGCATCAGCATTAGGAGAATTTTGAATAGGTTCTGCCAAACATTCTGACTCATTAATTTTTTATAAAATTAATTGCGGGATTGGTGGAGCGATTATTTTAGAAGGAAAATTAGTGTCTGGTTCTAGAGGTTTTGCTGGTGAGTTTGGTCACGGTGGAGGTATATATGATGGCAAAGAAACGAATTACATTTGTTTTTGTGGTGCTAAAGGTTGTATTGAAGCTATTTCAGGAACAAAAAATATTCAAGATAAGTTTTCTCATTACATAAATCAAAATCCAAATAGTAAGTTAGCAATTTTTTTTAATGATAAAGAATTAGTAACTTTAGAAGATATAAACTTAGCATATGAACTAAAAATTGACAATGAGGAGATAGAAAAAATTTTTTGTCATTTATTAAACCCATTAATTAAACATATGGCAACAATGATAAATGCATTAGATCCAGAATCAATAATTATTTCAGGTGAAATTATTGTTGTAAAACAAATAGTCTTTAGAATTATTAAAAAAGAAATTTATACATATATAATTGATAAGGTAGCGGATGAAATAAATATTAAAGAAGCTACTTTAGGGAAAGACGCTCCACTTATTGGTGCGGGTTATTATGTAATTAATGATTGAAAATTTTCATAAAAGAAGGAGAAAAAATGGAAACTTTAATTAAAAGAATAAATGAATTAGCAACTTTACAAAAAGAAGATAAATTAACTCCAGAATTAAAAAAAGAACAAGAAGTTTTAAGGAAAAAAT
This sequence comes from Spiroplasma gladiatoris, assembly GCF_004379335.1. NCBI lineage: Bacteria > Bacillati > Mycoplasmatota > Mollicutes > Entomoplasmatales > Spiroplasmataceae > Spiroplasma > Spiroplasma gladiatoris. Next base: position 556,523 of record NZ_CP038013.1, read on the forward strand.
ATATTGAACTTTACAAAAATGGTTTATTAGAACAATTAAAAACAATAAAATTAGTAGATGAAAATGGTAACGACATTACTAATGAAAAATTAAAAAGACTTAAAGAACAAAAATAAGTATTCAAATTAAATTGATACTTATTTTTTTTAGAATTATTAAATAAATAAATTTATAGTTATATAATTTATTCGTAAGGAGAAATATGAATAAACAAAATAAGAACTTAAACGCTTTAAGAATTTTAGGAATTGAAGCTATTAATAAAGCAAATTCTGGTCATCCGGGTATAGTTTTAGGGGCAGCTCCAATTTTATACACTTTATTAACAAAAATAATGAATATAAATCCAAAAAATCCAACTTGATTCAACAGAGACCGATTTGTATTAAGTGCAGGTCATGGAAGTGCATTACTATACTCTGGTTTGCATTTATCTGGTTTTAATTTATCAATAAATGATTTGAAAGGATTTAGACAAATAGATTCATTAACACCAGGCCATCCTGAGTTTGGGCATACTGATGGAATTGATGCAACAACAGGACCACTGGGACAAGGATTCGCAATGGCTGTCGGGATGGCTTTAGCAGAAACGCATTTAGCAAAAAAATATAATAAACCAAATTTTGAAATTATTAATCATTATACTTATGTGCTTTGTGGTGATGGAGATTTACAAGAAGGTGTTTGTCAAGAAGCAATTAGTTTTGCAGGAAGATATCAGCTAAATAAATTAATAGTTTTTCATGACTCAAACAATATCCAATTAGATGCACCAGTTGAAGTCGCTCAATCAGAAGATATTCAAGCAAAATTTAAAGCAGCAAATTGAAATTGTATTAAAATTAATGATGGTGAAGATTTAAAAGCAATTGAATTAGCAATTGAAAATGCTAAAAACTCAAATAAACCAACATATATTGAAGTAAAAACTGTTATTGGGTTAGGTGCCACAAACCAAGGAACTCAAAAAGTACACGGAGCTCCTTTAGGAAATGATATTAATAAAGTTAAAGAATATTTTAATTGACAAAGTGAAGACTTTGTTATTCCTAAAGATATTTATGAATTTTATCAAAAAAATGTAGAATTTAGAGGAAAACAAGTTAATGATAATTGAGATAAACTGTTTAAAGAATATCAAAATCAGTTCTCAGATTTAGCTGATACTTTATTAAACTCAATAACTCAAAATTATCAAATTTGCAAAGAAGATCTTTTAAAATTAAATAATAATATAGAACAAGCAACAAGAGTTAGTTCTGGTAATGTACTTGATTATTTAAGTAAAAAAATACCAGCTTTAATCGGAGGTAGTGCTGATTTAACTGAATCTACAAAAGCAAAAGGTGCTGATGGAAACTATGATTATAATCATTTAGAAGGTAGAAACATAATGTATGGGGTTAGAGAGTTTGCAATGGCTGCTATAAATAATGGTATCGCACTTCATAAAGGACTTTTACCATTTTGTGGAGGATTCTTTGTATTTTCAGATTATATGAAACCTGCGATTAGACTTGGTGCTTTAATGGGATTGCAAACTTTATCAATATTCACTCATGATTCAATTGCTGTTGGAGAAGATGGACCAACTCATCAACCTATTGAACAACTTTCAATGATTAGAAGCTTACCTAACATTAATGTTTTTAGACCGTGTGATATGCAAGAAACAATTGCTAGCTACTATAATGCTTTACAAGTAAAAAATCAGCCAAGTGTAATAATTGCAACTCGACAAAACTTAAAAGAGTTAAATCATCCTGGTGATATTTTTGAAAATGTTAAAAAAGGTGCTTATCTAATTAGTGTACAAGATAATCCAGATATTACTTTAATTGCAACCGGAAGTGAAGTTTCACTTGCTTTAGAAGTAAAAACTATTTTAGAATCAAATAATCATAAAGTTAATGTTGTTTCGATGGTAAATCAAAATGCTTTTGAAAAACAAACACTAGATTATAAAAATCAAATTATTAATAAAAATACAAAAAGATTTTCTATAGAATTAGGTTCAACTTATGGTTGACATAAATACTTAGGAGATGAAGGAAAAGCGTTTGGTATAGATCATTTTGGATATTCTGCACCAGCTAATGACGTTATTAAAAAAATAGGATTTGAAGCAAATAAAATTGCAAAAGAAATTTTAAATACTCTATAAACCATTTTTATGTTATATTTATATTGTGTTAAATTATACCAAAGGAGTAAAATTATGGAATGATGAATAGTCTTAATAATAGCAATTGTTTGTGCTATTGTTGGTGGAGTGTTGGGTTTTATTATTACAAGAAAAGTAATTCAAAAACAATTAAAAGATAATCCTCCAATTAACGAAAATCAAATCAGAGCAATGTATAGAAGTATGGGTCGAAAGCCTTCAGAAGCTGATATTAAAAAAACAATGAATGCAGTTAAAAAAGGTAAATAGTATAGGGTTATCAGTATTTTAATAATAATTAAAAATCACAAGTTATAATGCTTGTGATTTTTAATTATAAAAATTGTTTTATAATTAGACTAAAATATAAAATTTTTTTTATTTTTTTAAGTTTTTTTTAAAAAAATAAATATTAATGTATAATCTTTTAGGAATTCTTAGAGAAAGAGAGGTGAGAAGATGATTAAAGCTTTTACAGATAAAAATTTTAAAGATGCAAATGCTTATTTAATTTACAATGAAAAAAATCAAGGAATACTAATAGACACTGCGAATAATAGTTATAAAGAAATAATAAGTTTTTGTAAGAAAAAAAGAATTACTTTAACAGATGTTTTTATAACTCATGGTCATTTTGCTCACTTTTATGGAATTAATGAAATTAGTAAGAAACTAAATGTTCAAAACGTATATGTTAGTAGAGAAGATTTAACAATGCTTTTTGATCCTCATAAAAATGCTAGTACTTTTTTCAATAGCTTAAATGGAGCATGAAGTGCAAAACCTCTTAAAAATCTTAAAGTAATTGTTGAAGATTGTGAATGAGTAATCAACGAATATTTGTTAAATATTAAAATAAAAAGTGGTCATACAAGCGGTTCTTTAATAATTGAGGTACCAGAATTAAAAGCAATTTTTAATGGAGATAGTTTATTTTTACATCATGATGTAATTAGTGTTACAAATTCGCCAGTTGAAGAACAAAAAATCTTAGAAAACATTAAATGAATTTTTCAAACATACACTAAGGAACATACATTTTATCCAGGGCACTATGATTATGGTTTTACAATTGAAGATGTTTTAGAAAGAGATAATTATATTAAGAAAAAATATATTAGATTATTTAATGAAATAAAAAAATCAAACATTTAACTTTTTAAAATGTTTGATTTTTCATTATCTTCTTTTTTATAATTGAATATTGTTACTTCTGTTTTATTAATCAATTTCTTAATATTATCTTTATGTCTATAAATTAATAAAATTGTAGAAAATGTTACTATTAAACATATCACTAAATAACTTTCTGCATAATTAATTTGAGATGAGTGAGTATGTAATAAATTCATTCAAACTAAGGTTGATTTAAAAGTACCTGCTAAAGGACCAAAAAACTCATATCCATTTATCCACTCATCATTTGTGAGTGTAATTGATTCTGATCCTGATAAAATTGGTATTCAAATCATAATCATAGCAATTATTGATCCAAAAATTGATGAAACACTTACAATTCTAAAGATTAATATCAATATAACTCAAACCAAGAAAAAAATTAAACAAATTGTTCAATTAATCAAGGCAGTTAATCCTAAAAAACAACTAACAGCTTTTCCGCCTTTAAATTTATAATATACTGGAAAACAGTGGCCAACCAGAGCGAAAAAAGCAGGAATATAAAAACTTGTATATTTAAAAGCGTCGCTTGGAATATAAGTAAATCCCAATGCAATAAATGCAACAATAAATATTTTAGAAGCATCTAATAACATTATTACGATACCTCATTTTTTTCCTAATTTTCTACTTGCGTTTGTAGCTCCTGCATTTTTACTTCCAAATTCTCTAATATCTTCTTTTGTTTTCAATTTAACAATAGTTATTGAAAAACTGAAACTACCTATTAAATAACCAATAACCGACACTAGAATAGTTCCAATGATAAACATATTAAATAGTCCACCTTTCATAAATGCAATCTAATTCATTTTACTACATTTAAATATATATATGCAACTTTTAATGTAAAATATTATATGTATATTTTATAAGGAGTTTTTATGGATTTAAATGAAAAAGTTAATTTAAAAACTATTATTTTTGATTTATATAAAAAAGATAGTGATGGTTTGATTAAATCTGATCAAATAAATTTATTAGATCAAGATAAAAAAGAATTAAAAACCTTATCTTTAACAGATAATTTAAAAAAATTGTACGAAGGTTTGACTAATTTATTTGAAAAAAATGTACACTCAAATAACTTTAATTTAAGTTTAATGTTAACATTGTTTTTGCAAAGATATAATTACTTTTATTTAACAGAAATCGAATGAATTAAACATTGTAAAACAATAAATAAACTAAATTTTAAAGACCCAGGAACATTTTTTATTGAATATATCTCATCTTTTTTTGAAAATCAAATAATAAGTTATAACTTAAATTACATCAACATTCTTAATAGATATAAAGTTCAACAATGAAATGCAAACTTTTATACAAAGTTAATTTCATTGACTAGTGATATTAAGCATGGAATTGATTTTCAACAAAAATTACTAGCAACTGAAGAAATGGTTAAATTTTTACAAAATACAAAAAATATTTATTCTTCATTAGAAGGGGTGGGAGTTGAAAGTGAAAAACGAGAATTTTTAGCTCATTCAAATGAAATAAAAATAGTATTTCAATCAATGAATCAATTAATAAACGAAATAATAAATTTAATTTTAAAACAATCATAGAAGAGGTATAAAATGTTTGAAAAATATAATGATATGAATATTGATGATTTAAATAAAAATAAACTTGATTTAGAAAACAAATTAGATGAGTTAAAAATTGCTGAAAAAAAATCAGAAAAAATTATTAAAAAGAATTTAGCTTGATGATTCTTATTACCTATTTTTGGTTTATTTATTTACAACTCAATTTATGTTAAAAGAAAACAAAATAGTCAAGAAGGACAAAATCTTTTAAAAATAAAATCAGAAATGGCAATGTTAGAATTAGAAATAAAAATAATAGAAAATAAGATTGAGATACAAAACTCAAATCAAAAAGAAGAATAGTTATTTATGTTATAATTTTTTTATAGAGGTAAATCATGAGTAAGAAAAAAATATTTGAATATGATGAAAATTTAAAAATGAATATTGATAGAATATATTTTTCAAATAGGTTTGTTAATTGCAATCATGAAAGTATTGCCATTGATAAAAGAAGTAATATTTTTAAATGTATAAATGAAGGTTGTTGATTTCAACTATGATTTAAATCAAATGCTGATTTTTTAAAATTCTCTCATAGAGTTGTTTTAGAGTTTGATTTTGAAAAATCTGAAAAAAGCTACATAAAAAAATTAAGAGATAACAAAAAAAGAATTAAAAAAGAAAAAGAATTAAAAGAAAAAGCTCTTAAAGGAAAAAGTTTAATAAATATATCTTTTTAAGGGATTTAAAAAGAGGTTATAAAATGGTTGATGTAATTAATTATAATGGGTTGATGAGAATTATGTATAATTTAAAAGATTCAGTTGCATTTATCAGTGATTTTAAAAATTGATCTGAATATGAGTTTGATCAAATAAATCATTTAAAAGAATATGCTAATAAATATAATTTAAAATCAACATTAATAATACCAATCTATAATAATGAGTATGAAGGAATTTGAAATAATAAAAATATAATAAATTTAGCTAATAAATCAAATATAGATCAAATCGTTTTTTTATATGTTAACCATTTTTTAAAAGAATTAGATGAAGAGCAACTTTTTTTAAGATTATCAAAAGAACTTAGTATAAAAAAAATATTATCTAGTAAAAACTACGAATTCAAATATTGAAAAACATTAAATGTAGATTTTTTTAAAAAACATTGACAGAATAATTTTTTAGAATGTAAAAATTTAAAAAGTTTTAAAAAAGTAGAGGAGCTTTTTACATTAATTAGTCATAATGATTTTAAAACATTCAAAATGCAAACTGGATTAGACTATCAATTATCAGGAATTGTTGCTGATGGAAAAAAATACGGAAGAACAATTGGTTATCCAACTATAAATATCATTGTTGACTCAAAAATACCTTTAAAATTTGGTGTTTATGCTGTTAAAGTGTATGTTGAAGCATTAGATAAAACTTACTTAGGATCGTGTATGTATTGAAAAAACTCTTTAAATCAGATACTTTTAGAAACTTATATTTTAGATTTTGATAAAGATATTTATGGTTGAAAGGTAGATCTAATTTTTTTAAAAAAAATTAGAAACGGAATTAAAGTAGATTCAGTTGATCATTTAAAAAACTTAATTAAAAATGATGTAGAAGAAACAAAAAAAATAAAATTATAACTACAGAAAAGGAATATTGATGAAAAATAAATTTTACTTAGGAAGTCATGTTGGTATGAATTCAAAAAACAATTACTTAATAGGAACTGCAAAAGAAGCGATCGAAAATGGTGCTAATACTTTAATGTTTTTTACAGGAGCACCTCAAAATACTATAAGAACTGCTACTGAAAAATTAAACATTGAAGAGTTTAAAAAAATACTAATAGAAAATGATATTGATATTACAAAAACTTTATGTCACGGACCTTACACTATTAACCTCGCAAACACTGTTAAACCTGAAATATTTGAACTAGGTGTAAGATTATTAAAAGAAGAACTTAATAGACTTGAAGAAATTGGTGTTCATTTAGTTGTTTTACATCCAGGAGCAGCTGTTGGAGCTGAAAGAAAAATAGCTTTAGATAGTGTTATTAAAGGTCTTAATATGGTTTATAAAGATTTGCCAAATACTCCAGTAAAAATTGCACTTGAAACAATGAGTGGTAAAGGAACTGAGGTTTGTATAAATTTTGATGAAATAAAATATGTTTTAGATAACGTTGAAAGAAAAGATATGATTGGTGTATGTTTTGATACATGCCATATGCATGATGCTGGTTATGATGTTAAAAATAATTTTGATGGAGTTGTTGAAGAGTTTAATAATTTAATTGGTTTAGATAAATTATTGGCAATTCATTTAAATGATTCAAAAAATTTTATTAATGCACATAAAGATCGTCATGAAAACATTGGTTATGGTTATATCGGTTTTAAAGCTTTATCAAACATTGTACATAATCCTTTGTTTAAAAATATTCCAATAGTTTTAGAAACTCCTTATATTGACGGTAAAATCAGTCCTTATAAATTAGAAATTGAAATGTTAAAAAACAATAAGTTTGTAAATAATTTTGACTTAGACATAAAAACTGAATAACAAAACCCTTTTAATAGAGGGTTTTGTTATGCTTTACTTTTTGTATTTTCAAAACATTTTATTAATATTTCTTTAAAATTATTTTCAATCAAAGTATTATGACCGAATTCTGTTGGTCCATTTGGTACAATTATTTTTTTTATCATTTCATCTAAACTAATGCTATTTTCAAGAGCAGCCATTGTTGATCCAATTATTGTTTCTTTAATAAAATCATTTGATATTTCTTCTTTATAGTTGTTTAAAAAAGCATATTCTTTAAAAGCTTTTATAAACTCATAAATAAAAGCAGGTGCAGAACCCGTTAAGGCTACAAAGCTTGCAAATTGTTCTTCTTCAATAAGATAAGTTTTTCCAAAGACATTAAGAATTTTGATTGCTTCATTTAAAAGATGTATATTTTTTGCTTTAAAACAATAACTTGTAGTTGATTTATCAATATTTGCATTCATATTTGGCATAATTCTTAATACATTTATATCTTTTTCAAAGTATTTTTCAATTTCACTTATTTTAAAAGCATTTAACATAGAAATAATTATTGTATTACTATGATTTTGCAAGTTAATTTTATTTAAAACACCATCTGCATCAACCGGACGAAAACCTAAAAATATAAAATGATAATCTGAATAATTTATTTCTTCTAAGTTTTTTATGTAATTACATTTATATTTGTTTGAAAACTCAATTGACTTGCTTAAAGTTCTATTTAAGATAGTTATTTCATAAAAATCTTTATTTAAATTTTTAGATAAGGACTTTAATATTGCTTCACCCATATGCCCTGTTCCAATTATTAATATTTTTTTCATTGTATATTCCTTACTATTATATTTTTAATAATATAAGTTTATTCTTAATTTTAATGATTTATCTAGCAATTTAATATTTTTTATTATATTTTTTGCAACATTTTCATATTCTAAAAGTTCTTTATTTTCGTATAAATTATTGATTGCTAAAAAAATAATAGTTAACAATTCGACCCATACAGCTTGATTATCACTATATTGTTCGATTTCATCTAAATCAATGTTTGCATCAATTAAAACTTGTTTAAATTCGATTTTATATAATTGCAAACATAGTGCATTAATTTTTAAAGCAATTTTAGGGTCAATTAAAATCGTTTTAAAATCATTTAATATATTTATACATATTTCATTTATTTTAGATTTTGATAAAGTTTCTGTTTTATTTTCACCCAATAAATGAAATAAAGTCTTCATTTCATGTTCTTTTGCCATATCTTTTCTCCTTAACTAATAGATTAATTATAAAATAAGTAATTTAAATGTTAAAAAAATATTAAATAATGTAAAATTATATAAGAAATATAGGTGAAATTTAAATGAAAAAACTTTTATCTTTTTTAGCGGTTTTTGGTATTACTTCAACAACAATTGCTCCAACAATTGTTGCTTGTCAAGCTGTACCAATTGATAGAACTTTTACAAATGTTAATTCTGTAGAAAAATTATGAGATACAAAGAATGTAAAATCAATTTCTTTATCAAATGTGATTGAAATTAAAGAAGAAAATCAAACAAAAGAAGAAAATCAAACAAAAAAGTATAACTATTGATTAGAATTGAATAAACTAGCTAAAAGGTTAAATGAATTAGTTCAATACAGAATTAGTTCTGATACTAAACAAAATTTTATCGATTCAAAACCTAAGTATGATATTTATTATTTTGGAGAAAAACTTAATACATTTGATGCTGATCCTAATGGAAATGAAAAGTCTAATGAATTAAATATTAATAATATTATTGAACCATTAGTAGAAAACCAGAATAATAAAAAAATATTTGAAATACCAATGAGTTTTGTTTTAAAAATTGAGGGAGATAGTTCAAGTACACATAAGGATAAAGTTGGACCAAATAAAGGTTTGGACTTTTATTTGACTAGTAAAGCTTCATTTGAATATGATAAAAAGGAAAGCAAATATAATTTTAACCCTTTATTTAATTTAATTGATTATAAAGATTATAAAAATAAGGGTTTTGTAGAACTTGAAAAGAATACTTTATATCTTGATGATGACCAATATTATAGAGATAGCAAAGAATTTAATAAAACACTGTATAATGACAAAGCATATGTTACTAGTTGAGTTTATGTTAGTTTAATGAGAAAATTATTACAAGAAAACTACAATAATTATATTTATGAAATTTATAGTCAAAAAAACTTAAATGATGTAAATAATGACGAATGACAAACATTAACTATTTATAATTTATTAAGATATGAATATAGTTATTGAATTAAGACAAGTAGTGATCAACCTAATTACACATTTGTAAATAGAACTTTTGGAATAGGCAAAAATGGTGGATTAGATGATAATGAATCAAATGAATTTATCAGTTTTACAACTACTGGAAAAGCTACTTTTAAAATATTAGATCAAGATATAACAATTAAAACTAGTGTAATCAAATAAATCCTAAATTAGGATTTTTTCTTTATAAAGCCATTTTACAATAAAATACACAATAGTTAATAATACTTTAAATGCTAAATTTTTGTTATAATAAAAGAGTATAACAAAAGGAATAATATGGAAAAATCAATAACATACTTAAAAAAACAAAGAAGAAGCTCTGTGCAAATACTATATAAATTATCTATTTTAAATGAAGATATTGATAAAATTAAACAAGAAGTTTTAGATAACAGTCAATTTGATAAATTAGACGATGATTTAATAAATTATATTTTAAAAATTTTAGATCAATACGAAACTATAAAACAAAGCATTTTAAAATTAATTCCTAACAATTGATCATGAGAAAGATTACCTAATATCATAAAAGCAATTTTAAGTGTAAGTGCTTTTGAAATTATAAATAATATTAATCCAAAAGCTGTTGTTATAAACGAAGCTATTGAAATGGTTAGAGAATTTTTGCCTAGCTGAGATACAAACTTTATTAATGGTTTATTAGATAAAATTAATTAGAAGGGATATTATAATGAGTTTTAAAAGTTATAATGAGTTTAAAGATTCTTTATTAAAATATAAAAACAATTTTTATAAAAAAATTAAAATTAATTTATATAAAGAATTTAATTTTTTTTTAACAAAAGATAATGATGAATCATTTAATTTTAACAATCAAAGTAGTATTAAAAATGATTTTAGTAACTATTTAACTTTTACTCATAATGAATCTGTTTTTAATGAGTTTACAAAAGACAATTTTAATCTAATTACAGACTATATAAATAATTCTATAAAAAAAATTAAAAATAACTACATAAATAAAATTATAATTGTAACTGCAAAAACAGTTTACAAAGATGATCAAACTATTAACGAACTAATAAATGAGTTAACAAACTTAAATTTTAATATAAAAATAAAAAATTTATCATGATATAAAGAAGATTTTTTTTATGAAAACATTTTTAAGAATGTTAATTTAAAAAATAACATATCAAAGTTTGAAAATGTTTTTAGTGAAATTGATGAAAAACTTTTTGAAGATTCGCAAAATATAAAGCTTAATAAAAACTTTATTGATGTATGAGAAAAAGTTTTTTTAAATAAAGTATTAATGTCTTTTGAAAAATTTACTTTCACTCTTAAAAATTTTGATACAAATTTTTTTCAAGAAAAAACAAAAAACTTTATAGAAGAACTTAATTCAAATACTATGATTATTTATTTAAATAATCATAGTATAAGTAATTTATTTAAAACTTCTTTCTTATCTAATCAAGAAACTTTTCAAAAAATTATTGCAAATGATATTCCTATATTTGAAATAGGAGAAGAAGTTGAATATAGTTTAATAAATCCACTAGTAATTAAAAGATGTGAGAACGTTTTTTTATTCAATAATTATATTAATGATTTTTTAAAAAATAAAAATAATAATGACAATAAACAATTAGATACTTTAAACATGTATTGAGAAGATATTTTATCTGAAAAAAATTTAGACTTTGTTAATTTTAATGAAGAAAATAATAACGAAGATTTATTAAAGACAGAAGTTTATGAAAAAAATTTTGATTTATTAAAATTAGTAAATAAAAAAAAGTTTAAATTAAGTGAGCATATTAATAAATTTTATGACGATTATATTAATGAAGATAAAATTAAATTATTAGAAAAAACTAAGGAGATGAAAAACATTTTTGAAAATTACAATAGTTTATTTATTGATTCAATCAAAAATATCTCATTAACAGATGAAAATGTAAACAAGAATAATATAAAAATATTTAGTAATAAATTAAATGAAAAAAGTATTGTTGAGTTTTTTAATTTCTTTATAAATAATAAAAATTCTTTTATAAATAAATTAGCAAATAAGTCTTTATCAATGCAAGAATTATTGGAATTATATCAAGTGTATTTAAAAATAAACAGTGTGTTAAAAGAAATTGAATTTATAAATATGTTCTTTTAGAAAGAGGTTGAATATGTCAATACCTGTGTTAAAAATATCTGAGTTAAATAAAAATATTAAATATTATTTAGAAACAAATCATGCTTTTAAAAACGTATCTGTAAAAGGTGAGGTTGCAAATTTAACTTATAACAAGTCTGGACATATTTATTTTTCACTTAAAGATAGTGATGCAAAAATAGATTGTGCTATTTGAAAATCAAATGCTCAAAAGTTTATAGATCTTAATCCTAGTGAAGGTGACGAAATAATTGCACTAGGTTCTCTAAGTTATTATCCACCTTCAGGTAAAATAACTTTTACAATTGTTGATGTTAAACTTGATGGAGTTGGAGAACTTGCAATTATATATAAGAAAAGAAAAGAAGAGATAGAAAATTTAGGTTGAACACTTTTAGAAAATAAAAAACAAATACCTACTAAACCAGAAAATATTGGAATAGTAACAGCTCCAACCGGAGCTGCAATAGAAGATTTAATTTCTACAATGAAAAGAAGATATCCGCTTGTAAACATTTATTTATTTCCAGCAATGGTTCAAGGTGAACAAGCTGCTAAAGATATTGCTAATAAAATAAGATTAGCAAATAATTTTAGTATTAAACTTGATGTCTTAATTGTTGGTAGAGGTGGAGGAAGTTATGAAGACTTGTGAAGCTTTAATGAAATGGAAGTTTTAAAAGAAATTTATAACTCTAAAATACCTATCATTTCTGCTGTAGGTCATGAACCTGATAATACATTAGCAGATCTTGTTGCAGATAAACGAGCATCTACTCCAACTGGTGCAGGAGAAATCGCTACACCTGATAGAGCAAATCTTTTAAAAATATTAGAAAATAAAAGAAAAGAATTTAGTGATATTATTTCTTACAAACTTTCTTTAACTAAAAATAATTTAAGTAATCAAAAAGAACATCTAAATAATAATATTAAGAATAAATTTAAGCAAGTTAAAGATATTTTAAATAATTTTCATCTAGGTATAAATAAAAGTATGAGTACACTAATTAAAATATCTAAAAATGATATTGATCAAAAACAAAAAAGTTTAAGAAATTCATTAGAAAATAGATTAGAATTTACAAAGAATGATTTAAAAAACTTAAAAGAAAAAATATTATTTTTAAGTCCTCTAAAGCCATTAGAGAAAGGTTTTGTAATTTTAAAACAAAATGAAAAAGTTATTTTTTCTGTTAAGAGTGTAAAAAATAACAATGATATAACAGCTATTTTTAAAGATGGAGAGTTAATTTTAAATATAAAATAATTTAAAGGAGAAAATATGGAAAACAAAAGTTTTAAAGAGACATTAGAAACTATAAGAAACATTTCAAATAAATTAAACGAACCTTCAACAAGTATGGAAGAAGCAATAGTCCTTTATAAACAAGGAACCGAAATGATTAAACAAGCAGAAGAACAATTAACAAAAATTGAAGGTGAAGTAAAAAAAGTTTTAGAAAATAATCAGTTAGAAGATTTTAAATAAAGAATTTGAGGAATATATGAGATTATCTGAATTAAAAAATTTTAAAAGCTTATTTAATAATTTTAATATAAATGAATTAAATGAACTATGTGAAGAAATAAGAACATTTTTAAATAACACCTTAAATAAAAAAGGTGGTCATATAGCAAGTAACTTAGGAGTAGTTGAACTAACAGTCGCTCTTTTAAGTTTTTTTAATTTAGATGAATCAATTATATTATTTGATACAGGTCATCAATCTTATGTTTATAAAATGCTAACTAATCGATTGAAGTTATTTGATAAATTATATGAATTTAAAGGTTTATCTAATTTTCAAGAAATCAGTGAAAGTCAATATGATTGAATTTCAAATGGTCATAGTGGAACAGCTTTAGCATATGCTTCTGCATATTCTTTTTTAAATGCTAAAAAAAATATTATTTCAATTATTGGTGATGCTGCATTTTGTGGATCTTATACAACTTCAAGTCTATTAAACTTAATTAAATCACCAAACAAAACAATAACTATTATTAATGATAATGATCAATCTATTGGAAATTATGATATTAAAATTAAAGATTTAAAAAGTTATAGTGAATCATTGGGATACAATTATTTATATTGTGATAATGGTAATGATTTATTAAAAATATTTAAAATTTTAAAACATGCATCAAGTATCGATAATCACGTAATAATTCATATTAAAACAATTAAAGGTTTAAATTATGATAAAAAATTTGAATTAAGTTTTAATCATACCATTAAAGAAGATGTTAGTAAAAGTTATCAAATATTAGTAGCTAATCAAATTGAGCAAGTATTTGATAAAGATTCTATTTTAATTTGTCCTGCTATGTTAAACTCAAGTTGTTTTTCTAATCTAAAGACAAACTGACCAAAAAATGTATTTGATTGTGGAATTAACGAAGAAGTTTGTGCGTTAATGGCATCTGGATTTGCTAAACTTAATAAAAAAGTGTACATATCAGTTTATTCAACTTTTTTTCAGAGAATGTTTGATCAACTAATACATGACATTGTAAGAAATAATTGAAATATAACTTTTCTTATCGATAGGGCAGGTTTAAATTACAGTGGGGGAGTTAGTCACCATGGAATTTATGATGTAGGGGTAGCAAATCTGTTTAATAATAGTTTAATATATCAACCTTTTTTAAAAAAAGATATTTTAAAGATAAAAGATTTAGTATCAAATAACAATAATTTACTTTTTATTCGTTATGAAAAAGCAAATGTTTGTGATATTGACTTAGATTTTGATAATAATGAAATGTGAATAGAATTAATTTATAATAAAAATAATAAAAAAACTTTAATTACATATGGAACTCAGTTAGAAGAATTTTATTACGCCATAAAAAACAATAATTTAAATATAAATCTTGTTAATGCTAGGTATGTAAATCATATTGATAAAATTATAATTGCAAAACATCAAAAGAATAATTTATTTATATATGAGCAAATAATTAATGACAATAATTTAGCTTATAAAATAAAAAGAGAATTTAAAGACATTAATGTTAAAAATTTTTATATAAAAAATCCAATAATTGGACATGGAAAAAAAAATGATGTGCTTCAAGAGTTGGGATTGGACACAAAATTTGTATTGAATTTTATAAATAAAAACTAAAAATAAATGCAATTAAATGCATTTATTTTTAAAAAAAGAAAGGAATCTTATGCAACAAATCAAAGAAAAAAATTATTTTTTAGAAAAGCTATTAAAAGACAGAGAAATAAATGATTTGTTAAATAAGCAAACTTCTAAAGAAGACAAAGATTTTTTAGAAAATTTAAATGAAATTAGAAAAATTCTACATATCAAAGAAAAAGCTGATAAAAAAATATATGAAGAATATAATAGATTAATAATAATTCCAACTGGAAGTGAAGAAACACTTGTAAGAGAATTACATCAATTCAATAAAGCTATGTATAAAAGTTATCCAGAACATTATACTCTAGATATTCCAACTCCAGAAGGAAAGCAACCTTTTGTTGTTAAAAAGAAACCTAATAAAATTGAAATACCAAAAAATATTTTAAACTTATCTAATCCTTATAAACAAGAATCAAGTTTAGAGTTAACAAATACAGAACAACAATTGGATAATGATATTGATTTACTAAAAGAAATTTTTAATAAAAATTTTTATTATGCAAATAAAAATTTAAATGTTGCTTTAAGTAATTTAGATGTAGTCACAGGATTTTTAAATTCATTTATAAATATAAAAAAGATAATAGAAGAAAAAAATATTTTGACCATTAATGAATTATTAGATCAAGAAAATTATTTACAAATAAAAACTACTATTAAAAAATTTATTTATATTTTAAAAAATAATCTCGATAATACAATAATCTTAAAAAAAGAATTAAATAATACAAAAAAAATATTTGAAACAATTAATATTAAAAATATTAAAGAGAAAACATTTTATAATAACAATAAAGAAATATTAATTGCAAATGAAAATAATAACGAAGATAATAAAATTATTATAAAAAAAATATTACAGATAATTAGTAATTATGAAAATTCTTTAATAGAAGATAATAGCATAGAAAATGTTAATACAAATATCGAAAGAGCAAATACTGTTTTAGATAATTGTTACAAAGTTATTAATTTTATAGAAAGTATGCAAAACAAAAACTTTAATAATAAAGTTGTTGAAAATAATAAATGATCTTTATGGGCGAATGATTTAGATGAAAAAATAAATGAAAAAAAATTACAAGAAAATATTTTAAAAGATAGTAATGAAATATTTGTAAAAGATGAAGAAGAAAGAATAAGTCAACTAAATGAAATAAAAAAAGAATTAATAAATGGTAATTACTCAAAATTAAAATTATCAAAAACAATGAATATAACGTGTTCGAAATACATGAAAAAACTAGAAATTTTAAAAAAGGGATTTGAAAAAACTTATGGATCTGAACTTTTCAAAAAAATAAGAGACTTAGTTGTTCGAGAAGGAACAATTTATAAAAATATAGATTCTAATAACGAAATAAAAAGACTTAACAATAAGAAACTAAAACTTAAAAAAGCTATTATCAAAAAACAAAAAATTAAAGATTGATTTAGTTTAAAATAGGAGAATTATGAAAGAAAGATTAGATCAAATATTGCTTAATAAAAACTTATTTGAGAATAGAAATAAAGCTAGAAGTTATATAATCGATGGAAAAGTTCTTGTTAATAATGAAAAAATAACTAAACCCGGAACCATGTATGATCATGAAAAAATAGTTTTAAAAATTCTTAGAGAAGAAAAAGAATATGTCAGTAGAGCTGGTAAAAAATTAGAAAAAGCAATCACAAAATGAAACATAGATTTAAAAGATAAAGTTTGTTTAGATATAGGCAGTTCTACTGGTGGTTTTACTGACTGTTGTTTAAACTTTAATGCATCTTTCGTTTATGCAGTTGATGTTGGAACAAATCAATTAGATTGAAAATTAAGGTCTAATAAAAATGTTAAAGCTATGGAAAAAACTAATTTTAGAAATGTTGATAAAAGTTTTTTTGATAAGAAAATTGATTTTTTTTGTTGTGATGTAAGTTTCATCTCTGTTGAAAAAATTCTAAAACCTTTAGAAACTATTGTTGAAGAAAACGTTAAGGGAGTAATTTTAATTAAACCACAATTTGAGTCAGATAAAGAAGACGTAAAAAATGGAAAAATAAATTCAAAGTTAGTTCATAAAAAAAGCATTAATAGAGTTATAGAATATTGTAATAAGTATAATTTTTTTATTAATGATATTAGTTATTCACCAATATTAGGAAATAAGAAAAAAAATATCGAATATCTTTGCTATATAAAAAAATTAAATAATAATATAAATAATAATATAAATCAAAATTATATAAGTAATTTAGTTGATGAATGTTGAGGATATTTTAAGGATTTAGAAAATGAATAAAAGTAAAGTAATTTTTTTATTAGATATGGATGCTTTTTATGCAAGTTGTCATATTGCACAAAATCCAAATTTAAAAGATAAAGTTGTTGTTGTTGCTTCACCAAATAGAAGAGCTATAATTACTACAGCTAGTTACAAGGCAAGAAGTTTTGGAATAAAAGCTGGTATGCCACTTTTTAAAGCAGAAGAACTTTGTAAAGATGTTTATCAAATTGATAGTGATTTTGCATTATATATTAAGTACTCACAAATGGTTTTTGATATAATTTACAAAAACTTTTCTAAAAAAATTGAGGTTGCTTCGATTGATGAATGTTACATTGATGTTACACATGTTTGAAAAAAATATAAAACTGTAAAAAATTGTGCAACTGTTTTAAAAGATTTGATTTATAAAGAAACAGGATTAACTTGTTCTATAGGAATAAGTGTTAATAAATTTTTAGCTAAATCTTGTGTTGATTTTAATAAACCAAATGGAGTTTCAATACTACTTCCTGATAAAATTAAAGAAGTTTTATGACCCATGCCTGTAAAAGAAATGTTTATGGTAGGTAGTGCTACTGAAGAAATTTTGAATAATAATGAAATTTATACTATTCAAGACTTAGCAAAAAGTGATGTAAACAAAATTTATAAAATTTTAGGAAAAAGAGGTTTAACACTATTCTTATGAGCTAATGGTGGTGGAGATAATAATGTTGAAAGTGATGAAAATGAATTTAGATCAATCGGAAATGAATTTACTTTAAACTACACTACAGCAGATATTGATGAAATTGAAGAAATGATTTATGAATTAAGTTTAAAAGTTTGTGATCGTGCAAAAAAAAGATTTTTAAAAGGTAAAACAATAAGTATTGTTTTAAAATATGAAAAAAATAAAGATACAACTTTTAATAAAAAAGAACATAAAAAACATAGAAATCATCAATCTAGTTTAGAAATTCCTACTAACGAACACGAAGTAGTATATTCTGTTGCTAAAAAATGTTTTTATGATGTATGAACAGGTGATCCTATTTTATTAATTGGTGTGAGATTAGCTAATATGATTGATGATATAAACGATAAAAAGCAATTAAAAATTGAAGATATTAATTTATATGAAAGAGTGAATCTTAATGATATTCAAAAAATAATTTATGATCTTGAGTTAAAATTTGGAAATAAAAATATTTTTACTGGTGATAAACTAATAAAGTATAATCAAAAAAATAGAGGGCAAAGCAAGTATTTAGAAGATGATGATGTCCATCTATCTAACAAACAAGTCATTGAAAAGTGAAAAACAAAAAAGAAAGACTAAATAGGGGAGGTTATAATTTGAATAGTCCACAAATAGATGACATTATTTTAGAGTTAAGTTCAATTCATCATCAACTCAATATATTATTATTTAACAACACATTAAAAAAAATCAAAATTAATGTTGCTGACAATATTAGAGCTAAAAATAAATTAACAAAAGGGCATTTTGAAGCTTTTAGTAACTGAGAAGATAGTGGGATGCAAATTACAATATGAACTTTATCTTTAAACGGAGACCCCTACTCTGTTATTGAAGTATTAATTCACGAAATGATACATCAATGAAATTTTCAAAATAGTATTAAAGATGTAGAAAATAATGGTAGACATAATAAAAATTTCAGAGATACAGCTTTAAAATATGGTTTAGAACTGCCAAAAACTATTAGAGGAAAAGGTACCAATGATCATGGAAAAGGTTTTAATCGTACTACTTTATCTAATTATTTAAGAGATATCATTAAAAACAAACTTGATTTTAATTGAAAAGTTTTAGAATTTAAACATAAATATGCAATAAATTACTCACCTACAAATTATAAAAAAAGATATCGATATAATTGTTTATGTAATAGTAGGGATAAAAATACTTACATGGTTAAATTCACAAGTAGTATTCTTCTAAATATTAAATGTTTAGACTGTAATAATATTTTTAAAGTAGATTAAATAATAAAGTGTATATCACAATATACACTTTATTAAATGCTTTACTTATTAAAGATTTTAATGTATTATAATCTCAATAAATACTATAATTGAACACTAGAATGGAGAATTTTATGCCCCAATTTTCACCTAAGTTTTGCCCTATTCACTTGAAAATACATGTATGTGATAATCAAGATATTTCAAAAAAAATTATAGAAATTGAAGGTGATTTAGGTGCTAAAGTTAGAAGATTACACGGAACTCAAACAGAAGAAGAAATTGCTTTGGAAGCTAAGAAACGTAAAAAACATCAAAACGCACCAGGTAGTTTGGGAGATATATTAGCTAAAGCAAAAGCTAAAGTTGCTGCTGAAAAGGCAAAATTTGCACAAGATAATAAAGATGATATAAATGAAGATAACACTATTAGCGAAGCAGAAATCGGTGATAGAATGGCTGCTTTAAGAGCAAAAGCAATGTCTGGAGGAACACAAACAACAAGTGAGTTAAACGAACACATACCCCCTATCGATCAATCTGAGACCAGTGGAATATCTAAAATTATAGATAAAGCAAAACAACACCAAAAAGAGAATTTTTCGTGTGAATATAAGGTGCCAGAGCGCTCTAAAACGGGAGAAAAAAAAGATAATTCTACTAAAGAAGTTAAAAAATATGATGATTTTTTTGAAGTTAATGAAGATACAGAATTGAATCAAAGCAATAATGATCTATTAGAATCAAAAAATCAAGGCGAAAAATTGTTTACATATGAAGAAACTCATGAGTTAATTCAATCAGCTGTTGAAAAAGCTTTAGAACAAGTTGGTATTGTTAAACCTAAATCTTCACCTAAACCAAGAAAAAAAACCACTAAAGAATAAAAAACATATTTTAAAAATGTGTTTTTTATTTAATTTTTTCAATCAATTCATCAATTTTTTTGTAAAAAGTTGTCTTATTATGATTATTTACTAATGTGTAATCAAATTCCATATTTTTAAGTTTTTCTTTTTGATACTTAGTAATTGATTTTATTTCTTCAAACTCACGATTATCTCTTTTTTTTACACTATCTAAACGTTGACTTTCACTTTTTGTTAATAAAATTGTTTTATTGAATTTTATATCTAAACCATTTATCATAGCAGCTTCTACAAAAATAATTTCATAATTATTCTTTTTTCCTTTAATTATTTCTTTTATTTTTAAAGTTATTAAAGGTCACATAATTGCTACAAATTTATCATTAATTTCAGGATTATTAAATACGGTATTTCTTAATTTATCTTTATCAATAATATTATTTGTTAAACATTCTGGAATGTTAGTTTTTAAGAAACTTAATACATTTTTTTCATACAAAACATGCTTACTTATTTCATCAGCTTCAATAACAAAAAAGTTTGGTTTAGTTTTTAAATAATTTATCATAGTAGTTTTGCCACTACCTATATAACCGCATATACCTATTAATTTCAACAAACCCACCTCTTTATAAAAAAAATCATTTTATTAAAATGATTTTACATTAATTATAAATAATTTTTTTAGCATAATTTGAAAATTGAGATTTAATTGGTGACATTTTTTCAATTGCTTCCAAACATATTTTTCGATATTCTTCATAATCTTCATCGATTTTTGCAACCTCAAGCTTTTTGATAGTTTCAAGTTCATCATCAATATATTTAAAGTTATTTTTTAATCTACTTCTTAAACAATAACCTACTTTTGCTAATAATTCTTCACGTTTAAATGCAATTGCAAATATTTGTTCAATCACACTTTCTGCTTCAAATATTTTTCATTCTTCAATATATTGATTATATTCTTTAATTAAATCGATTACATCTTGTTTATATCTTCCAAACACATTAATTTTTGTTGAATTAATAACACTTTCAATTAACTCAACAAATTTTTGCTCAACCCCAGTTAATAAATCAATTTCATCTTCAATATTATCAATAACATTAGATCAATTAATATTATTTGACTTATTAGTTAATCTTGTTAGTTCTTCTTTAGCTTTTGTAAACATTGAATTATTAGTGTTTTTTGATTTTTCAAGTAATTTTATAAGTGATTTATAGTATCCAATTGCGTGAGAAGTATCAAATTTACCATCTTGAAGTTCAACTATATCACCTTTAACTTTAATTGATTTTTCTTTTTTAATTTTTAAAGGTTTTGAATAATCGTATTCTTTTGCAATGCTCATACCAGTTGTTGCGTCAATATCCCTTAAAACAGCTAAATTAATTGTTCATCATGAAGACTCACCAACTATTACTCCAAAAAAAGCAAGTAAACCAAATAATAAGAAAGGAATGGCTGGAACTAGTATTCAAATTCAAACCATTCACGCACTTTCGTCAAGGCCGTATCCAAAGTTTTTATAAAATAAAACTAAACTTGGTCAATAAATAGTTTGAAAACCAGCACCATTAGTGTTTAATAAATAGTTCTTTAAAGTTTGTCTTACATGAGAATTTATAATTGAAGAAACAATTCCACTAGTATTAAATTCTCATCCAATACCAATTACAAAATATGAAGCAGATATGAAAGTTAAACAACTTGCTAATAATAATATTGTGAATGTAACTCACACACAAATCATTGTTATTTGATAACTTCTTATCGGTCTTACAATTCTTGCTACCCCCTTTTTAGTTTGATTTTTATAACCTACAAGGTGAATTAAACTTCTAATTAGCATTAAAACAAGTGAAATTCCGCCAACTATTAAAGGTAAGTAAAATACAGTAAATTGTGTTGGGATAAATGTAAAAGAATTAATAGTTTGATTAAAAAGCAAAAAATTAAAGAAACTATTATATTTTTCATAAGTGCCTAAACCATCATCATAATCGTTATTAAATGCAGTATAAATTGAAGAAAAAGAAGCTTTTTGTCCTCCATCTTTTCAATTAACCATTGGTGAATAATAAACTAAAACACCAAATAAAGCATACAAAAAAGAAAATATAATTATTGAAACAATCATAAATTTTACTTTTGAATTTCTTTTTAAAAGTTTTACCCTTTTCATTATTAATAGCCCCCAAAAATAAATATTATAATTAATTATATACTAAATTTGGAGTAATTTAAATGATTAAAACCAATCAAATAACTTAATTTTTTGCAAATTGATCAAAATCAGCTTTCAAATCGCGATATCTTAAACAATCATTAATTAATTTAACTTGTTTATCTGTTAATTCAAATGGTTTAAATAAAAATTTTTGTTCTTCGCTTAGATATATCCCATTTTCTTCTACTGTTATTTCTGGTTTAACACATGAAGGCATAGAATCAGTATCTAATTTATCATCACTTATTAAATATTTAAATAATGGACGATACTCTCCTCTACCTGGTCCTAAATTAACTAGACCAATTGCAAATCTTGGATCTACAACAAAAGTGCTTAATACATTTATTTTAGTTTTTTGATCAATAAAACTAGCAATTGTTTTATTGGTTAATATAAAACTAGTACGATCTAAAGGAGAAACTTTATAAATTTTTATAAAAGTATTATTAACAATGTTATGAAAATAAACATCTAAAAATTTGTAGTTAAAATCTTTAAAAGAATTTATTGGGACAAAAATTTGACGATGATATTCTTGGTTTATAAAATTTATTTCTGAATTTTCTACGTATTCATATAAACTTTCAAAAACTCTTGGAGTGAATATATAGTCATACATTTCAAATAAAGCATAACTAATTATTGATAAAATACTTTTTCGTACTTCAATTGGAGCTTCTTGATTAATAGAGTCAAACACTCTAAAGGTTTTTTCATAAGAAGCATAATGATATTTATAGTCACCATTTAAAAGCGAAACTAAAAAGTAAAAATATTTTATAAACAGTAATTCTTTTCCTGTTAACTTAATCTCTTTATCTTTTTTATCAACTCTTCTTTCAAAAATAGCTTTTGCTATTTTTGAAATTTGGTTATATTGTTTATTAATTCTATCTATATCAAAACTATCATCTCAACTAAACAAAACATTTATTAATGGGTCATTTTCAACTTCAACTTCAACTAAACTATCTGATGAAAAATCAATATATCTAAAGCATTGTTTGCCATCATCTCTAGTACTAATTCACTTTTTTAAAAAATCACTTGGCAACAAAAGATTTCTTTTTACTTTTTTTTGAATTTTATTTGAGTATTTTTCCATATTATTACTCCTTTCTATCAACTATCATAACTCACTAATTCAAGTTCTTTTTGAGCTGAAATAGGAGTTGTTGTGATTATTAATTTATTAATTTTGTTTATTACAAAAAAAATGTTCCCTTTACCTGTATGAATATAAATTGTTTTACTAGTTTCAAAACATCTTGTTGAGTTTTCGATTAAATCTAACACTTGTTCTTTTAGTTCTCAAATATCTTTACCAGATAAATTTAATCTTTGTTTAATTCTTTTAATCGCATGATCTGAAAATTGAAATTCATGTCGATAATAATAGCTCATAAAAAAAACACCTTCTTAAGTTATTATATAAAAAAATGTTATGTTATACAAAATAAAAAAAAACTCCTATTTTAAAGGAGAATTTTAGTTATCTTTTTCATTATCTTCTTTGTTTTTATTTTTTCTTTCATTTTTCTTATTAATAAATTCTTGAACATTAATTTCAGGTTCATAAATACTTCTATCCATCTCATAAGTTCTACCTTGCATCATTTCTGACATCAATTTTTGATACTCTTGATTTGCATATAGAATTTTTTCTCTATCGTATTTTGGATTCAATATAACTAACACAACAATATAAACGATACTTAACATTAAGATAATGAAGTTTAATCATAATAATGCAGTGATTGCTTTTAATTCATTATCTTTTAAATTAGGAGCAATCAATTCATCATAAACTCTTCTAATATCTTCGTCACTAATTCCTGAAATATTATTTTTTGCAGCAGTGTTTTTAATTGCAGCTGCAAAATTATCAAAATAAGAAACATTTCCAGCAATTACACTTATTACATTTCCTAAATATAAAGTTATTAAATTAACAAATATGAATACTCCTGCAAAGAATATGTTTAATCAAGGAATTCAAAATTGTTCTTTATAAGTAGCTGGTGGTTTTATCATTATATAAGATATATAAAATAATAATAGAAAGTTAAATGCTAATAGATAAAAACTAATATTTTGTGAATAACTTATTCCAAAAAGTAAAGATTTAGCAAGTGATAATGTTTCTACATTTTCACCATATAGTTTACTAAATGTGCTGTTAGCTATTGAAGAAGCACTTTTTGGTAAGTTAAATGAATTAGTATTTAATAAAATTACTAAGATTAAATAAGTTAATCCAGAAAAAGAATAAAAACTTGCTAATGCCACTTTAAATCAATAAGCATTTTTTAACTTTGTTTTAAATGGAAAGAATTTTTGATCATTTAAAGGTGGTAAAGGAAATCCTTCCCCCATTTGATTAAATCCTTTTTGATTAAAACTTTTATTGTAATCACCATTAAAATTAGGTTTGTCACTTGTTGCTCCAACTATTTCAATTTCTTTACCGTCAATAGTTTTTTTTGTTTCACTGTTTGAAGTTGTTTCTCCGTATTTTTTTTTCATCTCTTCACTAACTTTTGAATTTAAACTAATCTCTTTTGTTGTGATTTCAATTGAAGTGTTAGATAAAGTTTCTTTAGAAATTCCATATAAATTAAGACAAAAAGTTATCATATCTGAATAATCAGCGTAACAATCAATAATTGCTTTTTGATCTGGTTTTTCAAATTTAATTTTTTCTTTTGTTATATTAACAACAGCTTTTGCAAAAGCTGCACTATATTTTTCATCCTTAAAACTAGCTTGATAATCGATCTCAAGTGCTAGTAAATTGTTTATGTTTGCTATTACTTTTTTTCTTAAATCTAAGTCGAATAAAACATTTGTTCTTAGTTTTTCGTCCTTAATTAAGTTAAACAAGCTAGTAATAACACTTTGATAAACGCTTTGTGCTTCCATTTTAATCTGCCTCTCTTTTAAACATTTTTATAAATTCTAATTCAGGAATAATTTTATTATCAACTTGTCCATTTTTAAAATTTTTTTCTAATATATATAACATTTTTATTGTATCATTAATTTTCTTTATATTTATTCTATTTTCGCTCATTAGTTTTTTTATACGATAAGGGTTTTGACCTAATATAGAAGCAATATTATTTATATCTTTGTTTTGATTTTTTAATATTATTGAATCTCTTAAAACACAAAATTGACTAGTTAAAAGACTTAAAAAACCAATGATATTTGAGTTTAATTCAATATAATTTGATCAATTCTTTAAAAAACTATTTAGATCTAATTTGATAAATGATTCTGCTAACTCAAATATATTATATTGTAGTGATTTTGTTATACTATTTTTTACCAAATCAATACTTATATGTTTGTTAAGCAATATTAGTTTGTCAATTTCACTTGTTATTAAATACATATTATCATCAACATTATCGATAAAATAATTAAGCGCAATATTATCAAATGTAATATTTGCATTATTAAGTTTTTTAGTTAAATATTCAATTTTTTTATTGTAATCTGGTTTTTCAAGTTTTAAAACTTTCATTTGACTTTCAATAGTTTTTGTAATTTTTAATTTTTTTGAAAATTTATCACTATTTAAAGTAAAAATTATTTCAACATCTGGATTATTATTTGCAATTATTTTTTCTATAATGTCTTTATTATAATCTTTATTTAAACTAACTTTTGTTTCATTTACAAACCAACAATCATTAATGATAATAATTTTTTTATTAAAAAACAAAGAATAGGTATTTATTTGATTAAATATACCGTTTAAAGAATTATCTATTAGTGAATACTTATAAATTTCATAATCATTATTAGTGTTTATTTTACTTATTAATTTTTCAATTTGTTTATTTATTAAATATAAATCTTCTGAATATATAAAAAACATGTTTTTTTTCACCTATTTATTATACTTTATCATTAAAAATTAGAAAAAAAATATATTTTTTATTGTTTTTTCCTTTTTTTTTACTATATACTTTATATGTATATTCATTAATTTGAGCAATTTAGGAGGAATCGTTTAGAAATGGCAAATATTAAGTCACAAAAGAAAAGAATTTTAACAAATGAAAAATCTAGACTTGGAAACAAAGCTTTTAGAAGTCAAGTGAAAACTGCTATCAAAAAAGCAATGGTCGCTAAAGCAGAAAACGCAAGTGATAAAGAACAATTGATTAACTCAGCTGTTAGTTTGATTGATAAATCAGTTAGCAAATCTGTTTGAAAACAAAATAAAGCGGCAAGAGAAAAATCTAGATTAATGAAATAATAACTATAAAGAATTTTTAAATAAATTCTTTTTTTATTTCTACAACTTTTTTACTACTAATTTTATACTTATAAGAATGAATTGAGTTAGTAACATAATTTTGACACCCATTATTTTCTAATGTTTTAATTATAGAAACATCAGGGAAATTTAACTTCCCTTTTTTTGTTCCTGAAATAAAACAAACCTTTGGTTTAATTGTTTTTACAAATTCATCACTAGTTGATGTTTTACTACCATGATGACCTACTTGATAAAAATCTACACCATTTTTTACAAGACTTAAAAACAAAGGATTTCTTACAATTTCAATCTCACGTTTTTTTGTGGCATCTCCTGTAAATAAAAAGGTTTGATCTTTATATTTAACAACAATAATTTGAGAATTATCATTTTCATCTTTATTTCCAGCTTGATTAAACATATAAATTTTAATGTCTTTAAATTCAATTAACATATCTTCTTTTATGTCCTGATAAATTTTATCTATTCTCGCTTCTTCTTTTAATTGATTCAACGAATTATAATGATCAGCATGATTATGAGAAATAAAAACATAATTAATCTTATTTTTACCTTTGTAGCGAAGATAGTCTGGTAATGTCGATTTATTTTGTCCAGTACCTACTCCTGCATCAAAAATAAAGGTACTTAGGTTCGAATTTAAAATAAATGAGTTACCATTACCAACGTTTAACATTTCTATAGATTGATCAATTGAATTTAAAAGTGAGTTAGTACAGTACATTCCTACAAAACTTGTACTTAACAAACAATAAATTATAAATTTTATTTTTTTATTAAATAAACAATAATGAGTCAATATATAAAAACATAGATAATAAACAATAACTCAAATGATGCTGATGTGACCCGTTAAAGTTGTTAAATTATATTTAACAAAAAAAGCTACAATATAATCTAACAGATTGTAATTAAAAATAAATATATAGTTTAAAAAAGGAATGTAATAAAAAAACATTAAAAAGAAACTTACAAATAAAATCGGAGTCAATATAATTTCTTGTATTTGTGCTAATCAAAAAACTTTATAGTCAAAAAATACATTAAGTGGTAAAAAAACTAAATTAATTATTAAAAAGTTTATTAAAATATTTGTGCTTTCTTTTTTTAAATTATATCTTTTTAAAATTAATAGTCCAACACAACAATATATAAATCCCAAGTTGTAAAGATAAAAAGGATTGATGAATAAAATAACAATTCATACTATAGAAAATTTAGTTAATCTATCAAATTGAACTTTGTATTTTTTAGTGAATCAATTTAATAAAAAAAATAAAACTACTTTTAATAAAACTGGTGGCATACCAATTAAGTAACAATAAAATATTAAAATTAAAATAAAAAAAGGTTTTGATCAAAATAAAAATCTTTTTTTATTTTTAAAGATTTTATTTAAAAAGTAGGCTAATGGATATAAATATAAACTAGAAATGTTTGTTAAGTAACCTAAACTTAATTTTGTTAAGTTTAGATAAACACTATCTGAACTTTTTAATTGAAATAACATAAGATTAACTAAATTATTATTAGCATTTGAAGAACTATAGAAGAAATATCTAATATCTTTAAATAAAACATTTGTCTTCTTAAAATTTTCTAATGAATAAGTTACATTTTTATCAATCAAATATTTATTAAAATCAAAACTTCAAAAATTGGGATTAATGCTTAGTGTTTTTAACTCCCCTACTCCAGAAATAACCTCCCCTACTGAAAAATTGTTATCCCCTTTTCATACAAAAAATTTTTTTAAACCTTTTGATAAAATTGCATAATTGTCACGAACTTGATCTACATAATAAACTGAGCTATTTTCAAACAAATCTAATTCTAGTTTAAAAAATAAAATAAAATATGTGAAGAATATTATGTATAAAATAAAGAATTTATATGTTTTTTTAATACTTATAAAATATAACAAAGGTATAAATAAATAGATAAAAGTACATAAAATTATATTAGATATTTTAAAAGTTAAAATTACTAATATAACAGAAATAACAGTGTATAAGAATCAACTAACTTTATTGGATAAGTTTAGGAATAGCTTCTTTGTAAAAGGCAATATTATATTCTCCTTTACTATAGATAGGTCCTAATTCTTTGTAACATTCATCAAAACTTTTCTTAATATTTTTGAGAATTTTGACTGTTTTTTTACTTACACTTTCTGTTATTCCTTTATCTTGAAAAAACTTTTCTTTCAAGTTTTTTCTTAATGTCTTGATTGTTTTTATATTATCTTTTGGTAATAACCAAATTATTCTTGTTTTTACAAAATCAGATTTTTCTTTAATTGTAAAATATAAAAATACAAACTGAAGATGATTTTCTTTTAAAATTTTAGTTTCATTTGTAAGTGTTTTTGAATAAACAAACTTTTTTGGTATATATGATTCATTTTCTAGTTTAATATCATAAATAAGTTTAAATGTAACAAATTCATTTTTTTCTACAATAGATTCTTTATTGTTAGTTTTTTTATTCAATAAAAAAGATAAACTAAATATCCCTATTATAATTAAAGTCATTATAAGAAAAACTTTTTTCATTAAAATTCCTCCAATAAAATAATCGTTAAATTATGTAAAAAATTTATCATTTTTTTATAAAAAAAATAAAAGCTTAAACTTTTATTTTGAAACTTTTATAAATTTTTTATAGATGTCTTTAATAAAACGTTTAGTTGACTCAGACATACATTCTATAATTTTTTCTAATTTTTTTTCATCACACTTATCATTTTTATTTACTAAAGCGCTATAACATTTATAATATTCTTTTAAATATCAACTAGGAAAATCTTTTAAATCATTTGGTTGCTTACCATCAAACTTTTCAAAAACCTTAAACTTAAATAAATAAGCATAACTTAAATATTTTTTTCTTATATAAAGTTGTACTTTTTTGTCTTTTTTAAATTTTATGATATTTTCATAATTTTCTTCTGCACTATAATACGTTGAAGAAAATGAAGTGTAATTAAAAAATTGTTTTACATTATCTTCTTTTGATAAATCATCCAAATCTTTATTTAAACCTTCTAATATATTATTAATTTCTTCTACACTTTTTGGTTGAACAGGTATGTCATAACCAATTAGATAATTAAAATGACACGAATAAATAAACGATGATTGAAATGTAAAAAACATAAATACTGATAAAATCAATACAATTTTTTTCAAAATTTTTTCCTCTTATAATAATTATACATATTATTTATTTTTAAGTTCTTTAATTTTTTCAATTATTAAATCATATTGATATTGATAATCTTTTGCTTTATCTTTTTCTGATTGAATTTTAACCTCATTAGCTTTTTCTAAAAAGTTTTTATTGTTTAATAAATTTTTTGATCTTTTAATTTCATTTTCTAAAACTATTTTTCTTTCTTCAAGTTTTAAAATTTGTTTTTCTTGATCGATAAAATCACTGTTCTCAATTTCTAAAAAACAGTCTCCTACAGGAATTGAAGTGAATTTAGTATTTAATGTTTTTTTTGCAACACTTGAATTAGTTAAAGTTTGTAAATATTTGTTCATAACTTCAATTAAATCTTGACCTAAACTTGTGAATTTAGAATTTGTATCATTTAAATTAAAGCTAATATGATTAATATTTTTTATTTCATGTAATACTCTAAACTCTCTAATTTTATTAATAGATTCAATAACTATTTCTTCAAATCCTATGATTTCAAAATCATAGGAATCATTTTCAAAAACTTCATCTAAAATTGATTTTTTTAAATCTAAGTTTTGATATATTTCTTCAGATATAAATGGCATTAATGGATGTAACATCATTAAAATTTCTTTTAAAACATACCCTAATACCGCTTTTGTAACTTCTTTGTTTTGGAAATCTTGGCTATTTAATTCAGCTTTAGAAAGTTCTAAATATCAACTACAATAATCTTCTCAAATAAAGTTGTAAATTGTTTTTCCAGTTAAAGTGAATTCGTACTTATTAAATGATTCATAATAATTTTTTTTAGCTAAACTGAGTCTATTTAAAATTCATTTGTCTGCCACATTTTGATAAGATTTTGTTTTTTTAATCAAACTATTTAATGTTTCACTAGAAACAACTTCATCAATGTTTAACATTACAAATCTTGAAGCATTTCAAATTTTATTTACGAAGTTTCAACTTGCTCTAAGTTTTTCTTCACTATATCTTAAATCTTGTCCAGGAGAAGAATTTGTTAGTAAAAAGTAACGCATAGAATCTGCTCCAAACTCTTCAACAACTTGCATAGGATCAACTCCATTACCAAGTGATTTAGACATTTTTCTACCTTGTTCATCTCTAATCAAACCGTGTAATAAACAATCATTAAATGGTTTTTGTTTTGTAAACTCTAGAGAACTGAACACCATTCTTGCTACTCAAAAGAAAATAATATCATATCCAGTTATTAAAACATTAGTAGGAAAATATCTTTCAAATAATTTACTTGGATTTTGGTGATTTCATTCTAATGTTGCAAATGGTCATAACGCAGAAGAAAATCATGTATCTAATACATCTTCATCTTGAACTCAGTTTTCAATATCAACTGGAGGTTCGATTCCAACATACATTTGATCATTATTTTTGTTGTATCATGCAGGAATTTGATGTCCTCATCATAGTTGACGAGAAATTGTTCAATCATTAATGTTTTGCATTCATTTTTTTAAAACATCATCAAATCTTTTTGGATAAAAATTAATTTTTTGATCACTATTTTGAAAATCTAAAACTTGATTTGCTAATTTATCCATTTTTACAAATCATTGTTCTGATAAATATGGTTCGACAATGGCATTACTTCTTTCAGAATATCCAACTTGATGAACTATTTCTTCTTTTTTAATAAATAAATCTTGATTTTTTAATTTTTCAACTAATTTTTCTCTCGCTAAGAAACGATCTAAATTTTCAAATTCTAAAGCATTTTGATTCATTGTACCATCAATATTCATACAAATAACTTGATCTAGATTATATTTTTTCCCAATAATAAAGTCGTTTGGATCATGTGCTGGAGTACATTTCATAACACCAGTTCCAAATTCAATTTCTACATAATCATCTCCAATTATAGGAATAATTTGATTATTTACAGGATTTATTACATTTTTTCCAATATATTGTTTATAGCGTTCATCGTTAGGGTTAACAACAACACAAACATCTCCAAACATAGTTTCAGGTCTAGTTGTTGCAACTGTTAAATATTCTTTACTATTTTGTAAATAATATTTAAAAAAGTACATAGCTCCATTAGTATCTTTATAAATAACTTCAATATTCGAAATTGCAGTTTTTTGAATTGGATCTCAATTTACAATGCGTTTATCTTTGTATATAAGTTTTTTTTCATACATTGTTACAAAAACATGATTTACAAGTTTATTTAGTTCAGGAGAATATGTAAATTTTTCCAAACTATAATCTAGACTTAAACCAAGTTTTTCTCATTGTTGTCTAATTGTTGAAGCATATTCTTCTTTTCACTCTCAAACTTTATCAAGAAATGCTTTTCTTCCTAAATCAAAACGATTTACACCTTCTTCTTTTAATCTTTGCTCAACTTTTACTTGAGTTGCTATCCCTGCATGATCCATTCCAGGTAAAAATAAAGTATCATATCCTGATAATTTCTTAAATCTTATTAAAGTATCTTGCAAAGACCCATCTCAAGCATGTCCTAAATGAAGTTTACCAGTAACATTTGGTGGAGGAATAACTATTGAGTAAGGTGGTTTTTTTGAGTTACTATTGGCTTTAAAATAGTTGTTTTTAACTCAAAAATCATATTTGTTTTTTTCAACTACGATATGATTATATTTTTTTTCAATTTCTTTTTTCATTTTAATCCTTTCATAAAAAAAGTTCCTATTTATTATAAATAATAAATAGGAACGAAATTATTATTCGCGGTACCATCCTAATTAACCTTTTTTAAAAGGTTCTCTTAATTTAATATTAAGTTTTTTAAAATGTCTAACCTTCAAAATAAAACTTTATTAGTTCACACCACCCACTAACTCTCTGAAAATAGCTTTATTTTTACTCCTTACATTCTAAAATATTATACATTAATCATCGCAAATTAATAGAGGAATAAGCATAATTAGATAAACAATTCCAACAATTCCTAACAAAATAGTAATAAGGATTGTTGCAACATCAATTCAAATTGTATTAAAATCGATTATGAAAAAATAAACCGATACTAATCATGTAAACAAAATTATAATTGAAATTATTGCTTCTACTATGCAATAAACAATTCCATAAGTTAATGTTCTAGTTGTATTTTTAATTGATTGTTCGATTAAAATATAAAATGCACCAGCTATAAGAATTAAAATAAAAATTAAATGAAATCAAGTAAATAATTTATATATTTCCATATGGTTAAAATACTTTAACAACGTTAGTGTAACCCCGACGATTAAACAAACACTATAGCAAATTAACAATACTCCAATTTTTATTTTACTAAGCATTTTATTCTCCTTTAATTAATATTTTTATTATAATACTTAAAATTATATATAAAGTTAATTATACACACTTGTAAAGTTTAAATAACTACAAGTGGAGGTTCACTAGCTTTTTTAAAAGAAACAATTAATTGTGAGTTTTTGTAATTTGCAACATTTAAATTTTCTTCATTTTTAATATTTAAATAATGTTTTAATTTAATTTCTTCTAAAATTTGATTAATAACAAAATATTTGTTTTTAGACATAACATTTTCATAAATTAAAGTATTTTGTTTTAGTGATTTTAGTATTTTTTTTATTACAATATTATCTTTTTTTGCTAATGTTGATTCATAAAAAAAGATAATAATTGTAATTATTACAATACAAACAAAAGTGAATCCTGACATTGATAATAAAGTAACATAATAATCATTTCACAAAATATTTCTTAAGTAATAATAGATATATTCAAAAATATTTTTACTAACAAATTCTCCGATACGACCCCAATGATCTAGTTTGTGAAATAAAATATATTTAAAATCAAGTTCTTCATTAAAAAAAGTTAAAAAGTTAAAAATGTGATAAGAAATTATAATAACAAATGGGATTAATATTAAATTCATTTTTATTATTGTATAAAATAATTCTTTTTTTAAAAAAGTTTTATATTCTATTTTTTTTAAAAATTTTATCGAAAAATATTTTAATAAAAAAATATAAAATATTGAAAAATATATCAACAGATATATATCTAAAATGTTTTTCAATAAAATCGAAAAGTAAAATTGATTTCTTGAAGATACATGTATTTCGAATATGGAAGTTGAAAGGTATAAAAAAGAAAATAACAAAACCGTATATGCAGGCTTTGTTATTTTTTTAAAAACTTTTTTAACTATTCCTTTCATAAAATCACTTCCTATTTATCTAATTGTTTAAATTGCATAAAAATCTAAGAATATATGATCATAAATTCTTTCAATTCAATACAATTTTTTTGAAGCAGTTCTTGAGAATTTATTTTTAAATCTTTCTCTTAATAATTCATAATAAACTTTTCAAATTTCTTTATAACGCTCTAATATTTTTTGGTTAATTTCTTGGACATCTTTTGCTTCTTTTGAATTTAAATCATCAAAACTTAAAGTGACAAATACTCCATTTTTAGAAACTAAATCTACATTTTTACAATTTAAATTTAGTTGACGTTCAGATCATTCGATATTTTCAAATAAACTTTCATTTGAATAGTATTGATCTTTTACTAATTTTGTATAATTATTTTCAATTCCTTTTTTATCACTAATAATTGTGTTAAAAGTGTTAATAAATGATGGAATTAATAATAAATTTAAACATATTGTGATAGTTGCATTTAAGATATTTTTTGAATTAACTAAGTTTTGAGTTTCATACATACAAATAATTGCAACTGCAATTATTGAAAAAATTCTTAAAGAAATATATCAAAGTGGTGCATAATCAACATTTCTATAAATTTTAACTTTATTTTTATCAACTTTTAAATTATAGTTAAATACTCTTATATATTTAAAATATGTGTTTAACCCAAATCAATTAACAATTATAAATTTTAATAGTAAATAAGAAGTTAAAGCTAAAACAGTAATATTATCTCAACTAGGTTCTCTATTGCCTTTGATAATACTATATAAAAATAATGATAAAGTAATTAAAAATAAAAATTGATCTACAACAAAATAAGCAAATTTTAAAGGTTTAAATACTAAAATTTTACTTAAAAATTTTTGTTGGTTTTTAATTAGATTTAATTTCATAACTCCTCCTTAAAAAAGTAATTTAAAATAAATTTTATTTAAAGAGATTAACACATAAATTTTATTTTTTATTTTTTGCATTTTCTTCTTTAATTTTATTATCTATGCTCTTATCTATGTTTAAAGATACTTTAAAATAAAATAATCCAAAATCCAATGCTTTTTTTACTTTTAATCTTTCAATATCATCAATTTTACGATTTTTTATCAAAAAAATTGATCCACAAAGTACTGCAACAAACAACATAATACTAAGAACTAATAAAAGTGCAATAATACCAGTAGTTCAACTCCTAATGTGTCTAATATCAATAGCGAATAATACAGATGTTGCAATAATTGAAATTACAAATAATATAATTGAAACGATTAAGATTTTTAATACTGATTGTTTATATTTTGTTACTTTGATTTCCATGTGTAATCATCCTTTTACATCTAATTATACCTTAATAATATAGATTTAATGTTTATTAAGTATCATTACAATACTTATATATTAACTATACCAAAAAAAAATAGAAAATAAAACTCGCAATTATATAATGAGCGAGTTTTATTATACTTGACCTCTTTTAGAATTTGATTTTAACTTAGCTTTTTTTTGGGCTTCAACAAGTTTATCATTTTCAATGAATGATTTTACTATTTTTTGATTTCTTCTTCTTGGGTCTGGAAAATAATGATAACTTACAAATACAACTCCATCAGTAACTAAGATTCCAATACTTGGTAATAATACAAATCCAAAAATAACTGGAAGCATATATCAATGATCAAAATATTCTTGAGTATTTAATAAGTTTAAAATATTATTGTTTATTCCTGGTACGAACAACGCAATTGCATTTAGACCCGCTGCAATTAATGAAGAATATATCAACGGTCTGTTTTGTACAAAATTAATTTTTTTACTTGTTTTTCATTGACTTAATTTGATTAAGTTAGCAAAGAAACAAGGTGAACAAGTAATAACCATAAAGATTGAAGTTCTACCATAATCTCCAATTTCTAATTTAACAAGCATTGGAATTTCGTTATGATATCTAAAAATTTGAAATCACCCTTCTTTTGCTAAGCTAGCTGTATCAACACTTGAAAAACTATTTGCATAATTTGGATCATTTTTAAAACTATCTAATATAGTTTTAAGATGTTCTTCGTCAACAAAAGACATTCCAAAATAAAATCCAGCAATAGAAACAAGTGTTAAAAAGAAAATAATTTTAAACATTGAGAATCATAATCCTCTAAATAATGAGTTTTTTCCTTTTATTGGTTTAACCTTCATTAGAGATGAGTCGTTTTTCCCCATTCCTATTGCAATAGCAATACATGATTCAACAATTAAATTCATTCATAAAATGTTTGTTGCTTCTAATGGTGAAACTGTATTTATTGTTGACAATATAAATATTGATAAAACGTTTGCTAAGTTAACTCCTAAAATAAATGTTATTGCTCTCTTTATTTTTGCATAAACATTTCTTCCCTCGTCAACTCCTTTGATAATGGTTTCAAAGTTATCATCAATTAAAATAACATCAGCTGCTTGTTTTGCAACATCAGTCCCAGTAATTCCCATAGCAACACCAATATCTGCTTTGGCAAGAGAAGGAGCATCATTTACCCCATCTCCCGTCATACTTGCGATATTTTGGCGTTTTTGTAAAGCGTCAACAATTCTTACTTTATGTTCTGGATTAACTCTTGCAAAAACTCGAATTTGTTCAATAACATCATAAAGTTCATCATCACTCATTGTATTTAATTTTTCTGAGCTCATAACTTCAACTTCATCAGTTGCCAATCCTAAATCTCTTGCGATTGCTAAAGCAGTAACTGCATGATCACCAGTTATCATAACAACTCTAATACCAGCAGATTTTGCTTGTTTTACTGCAGAAACAGCTGATTCTCTAACAGGGTCAATCATTCCAACTGCTCCTAATAATACAAGATCACTTTCATAACTCATACTATTTGTTGGGTCAACTACTTCTTTATAAGCAAAAGCTAAAACTCTTAATGCGTCTTTTGATAATTTTTTTGCAATATTTAATAAATCTTCTTTATCTTGATCGCTAATTTCTCTTGTAACATTATCAATCATAATATACTTACAACATTTAATTAATTGATCGATTGCTCCTTTTGTAAATACTAAATTTTTATTATTTATTGTATTTACTGTTGTCATCATTTTTCTTTCACTGTCAAATGGTAACTCATTAATCCTTTGAAAACTATCTCTTGCTTCTTGTTCGTCTAATCCTGTAACTTCAGCAAAGTCAACTAATGCAAGTTCGGTTGGATCTCCGATTCTTTCTTCACCTTCTGTAACTGAATCGTTACATAATACTAAAGCTTTTAAAAATAAATCAAGATGTTCATCTTTTTTTTGACTTACATATTTTTTAGAATCAATTATTTTATTATCCATTACTAACTTTGTAACGGTCATTTTATTTTGTGTTAAAGTTCCAGTTTTATCAGTACAAATTACATTCACACTTCCTAGAGTTTCAACAGCTTTTAATTTCTTTACAATAACATTTTCATTAGCCATTCTTCTAGCGCTTAAACTTAAAGTAATAGAAATAATTGCTGCTAAACATTCAGGAATAACTCCGATCGCCAAAGTGATTGCAACCATTAAATAATTTGATCACGCTTCTTTATCTCCTGAAAAGAATAAAGTTATAAAAATAATTATTCCTAATGAAAAACTTAAAAGTGCAATTATTAATGTAAATTGACTTAGTTTTTTTTCTAATGGAGTTGCTTCTTCGTCGTTATCATTAATTGAAGTTGCAATTTTTCCGATTTCAGTATCAACTCCAACTTTAATCACAACTCCAATTGCTCTTCCAGCCGTTGTAAAAGTTGACATAAATCCGATGTTTTTCATTTCTGCTAAAATGTTTGTGTTACTTACAACATCTGCAGTTTTTTCAACAGGTACAGATTCACCAGTTAAAATAGATTCATCAATCATTAAACCATTAGCTTCAATTATTCTTAATTCTGCTGGAATATATTTTCCAGCTTCTAAAACAATAATATCTCCAACAACCAAACTAGATGCATCAACTTCTTGTTGATTTCCATTTCTTATAACAATTGCTTTTGGTTTTGAAAGACTTTTTAAAGCATCCATAGATTTTCTTGCTTTTAAAGTTTGAATTGTTTCTAAAATCGCATCAATTATAACAATTAAAAAAATAACAATAAAATCAATAAAATCTTCAATTGATACTTTTCAAGTTGTTCCAATTAATGGAGCAATAACACTTATAACAGCTGCTATCATTAATATTATTTGAATAGGTTCAAATAAAGAATGTAAAAACACAAAAAATCAGTGTTTTACCTTTCCTTGTGGTAATTCATTTTTTCCAAATTTTTTCAAGTTTTCTTCAACTTGATCACTACTTAAACCTTCTTTAAAATTAGTATTTAATTTTGTTTCAATATCTTTTAAATTTTTCGAAAGATAATCTTCCACGACTTTTTAATTCCCCTTTTTATTAATAAAATTATATCAAATACAAAGTTAATAAACTATTAAATTAATATAAAATATAAAAAATAGGAGTTAATTATGTATAAAAATCAAATTGAATATGCTATTAATGCTTTTAAAAATCATATAACAATCATTTCAAAAGAAATTTTAGTCAAAAGCACAAGAATCAATTTAGAAAATAAGTTTAACATAATCACAAATAAGGCTTTAATTGCTTATTGAAAATCTGTTGAAATTTTTCAAGAAAATGAAGATATAAATGTTACTTTGATTGCTTCAAAAATAGCAAATGAAATTGAAAAAAGTAGTATGAAACATCAAATTGATAATTTCACAAGAAGTTATCAATATGCTGGAGTTGGACTTGATATGGATGAAATATGTGAATCTGAAATAATAAAAATGCTTAATATCTTTTTAATATCAGAAAATATTGATTTAAAAATATTAAATTTTATATTAGATAATTTATAAAATCAAAAAAAACAATTTTTATTTGTGTTTTTTAATCTTAAATATTTAAAAGTCAAAATTTGCTGGATCAGGACCATCTCTTTGTTCGACAATAGTTGCTAATAATTCTAAATCTTGTGTTGTTAAGTCAAAATCATCAATATTTGCATTTTCAATAACACGTTTTTGACTAGAAGATTTTGGAATAATGACAAAGTTATTTTTTTGTGCCCATTTTAAACATACTTGAGCTTCAGATTTTTGATATTTTTTTGCAAGTTCTTTAATTTGATCAATTTCAAAACATTTTCCTCTGATTAGAGTTCCTCAAGACTCAACAACTATATCATTTGCATTACAATAATTTACTAATTTTTTACAAGTTAATGCTGGATGTAATTCAAATTGATTAATAACAGGTTTAATTTTTGCAACTTTTAGTAATTCTTCTAAATGTTCAATTAAAAAATTACTTACTCCAATTGATTTTACTTTTCCTTCTTGGACAGCTTCTTCAAGTGCTTTTCAACATTCTAAACGTTTTGGTGTTGGTCAATGAACTAAAATTAAATCAATATATTCAACATCTAATTCTTTCAAAATTAAATCTATTTCTTGTTTTGATTCATTATAACCATGAGAATCATTTCAAATTT
Organism: Spiroplasma gladiatoris; assembly: GCF_004379335.1. Lineage (NCBI taxonomy): Bacteria > Bacillati > Mycoplasmatota > Mollicutes > Entomoplasmatales > Spiroplasmataceae > Spiroplasma > Spiroplasma gladiatoris. The sequence goes on from NZ_CP038013.1 coordinate 596,152, forward strand.
TTGAAGTTATAAAAATGTCCTCTCTTCTTACCCCACTACTCTTAATCGCTTCCCCTACTAGCTTTTGATTCTTATAAATAACAGCAGTATCGATGTGACGATAACCTGTTTTTAAAGCAGCATGAATTGATTCAACAATTTCTTCTTTATTAGTTAATTTATAAGTTCCTAGACCCATTTGTGGAATGCTTAATCCATTATTAAATTTTATATCTTTTTTTAAAATACTCATTTTTTCCTCCTATTTATTATTTAAATAAATTTATTAAATATTTTATATTTATAGGTTTTATACAAATTCTGTTAACAGTTCATGTAGTTTTTTACCAACTCCATCTTCATTAATTGGTAAAATAACTTCTTTTGCTAATTTTTTAATACCTTCAATAGCATTACCAACTGCATAAGTATTTTTAAAGTTTTTAAACATCGGATAATCATTGAATTCATCACCAAAAACAAATAAATCATCTTCATTAAGATTTAAATGTTTTGCTAAAGCTTTTAGCCCTCAATCTTTGCCTGCTCCTTTTTTATAAATTTCAAGAGTAGTTCTACCTTCATAGTCAAATCTTAAAATTTCTACTTCAAAAGGTTTTAAAACTTCATAAGCCTTATTAACTTCATCTTCAGTTATACAACTAACATTTAATGAAGTGAATGTATTTTTAACATTCTTTTTAATTGCTTTGTAAAGATCATCAGTTGTTTTATAAAAATGTGCAAAATCATCTAAGTGATTTACAAAGTTAAACTTTTCTTGATGATCTTTATCTGCGAAGTGAATTGTTTCTAGAGCAAAGATTTCAAAATCATTTAATAAATAAAAATTTAATTTGTTATTATACAGCTCATCTAAAATTTGGTTACCTTGTTGATTTGAAAAATGATGTTGATCAATATATTTATGATTAATTGGATCAATTAAACTAGTACCATTTGTAGTAATAATCGGTAACGTTATTTTTAAATCAACTGCATGTTGAACTGCTGAAAAATAATTTCTACCTGTAACTATTGTAAAAGCGTTATTTGTTTTTAACATAAACTCACTTATTAGTTTTTTATTAGATTCAGCAATAATATTACCTTCTTTAACAATGGTTCCATCTAAATCTGAAGCTGCTACTTTTTTATATCTATTCATATTTTCATCCTCTAGTTATATTTTAACTCTTAATAGTGATTTATTTTAATTGTTTTAGTAAATAAGTAAAAAAAGACAATTAAACAATAGCATTTTCATTAATTTAAAACTACTTTTTCGATTAAATTATAAGCATCGTTTAGATTATTTTTATCAGTAGATGAAATAGATATAAACATATCTTTTTCATCTAATTGAAGTTCATTTTTAACCAATTTTTCATTTTTAATAATGTCATTTCGTTTACATTTGTCTTTTTTTGTTGCTACTATTAAAACCCTAATATTATTTTTTTTAAAAAAGCTATATAAATTTTTATCATCAATTGTTGGCTTATGTCTTAAATCAACTAATTGACATACCCCTTTTAAATTTTTTCGATTAACCAAATAATCTTCCATCATTTCACCAAACGCTTCTTTTTGAGCAAAACTTACTCTTGCATATCCATAACCTGGTGCATCAACAATTCTAAAAGTTGAATTATTAATATCAAAAAAATTTAATAATCTAGTTTTACCTGGTGTTGAACTTGTTTTTGCAAGTTTATTTTGATTGCATAAAGCATTTATAAAAGTAGATTTTCCAACATTACTTCTTCCAACAAAACAAATCTCAGGAATATTATCATTAATTCAATCTTTTTTAGCTGCTCCTGATTTAATAAATACTGCTTGTTTTACCATTTAGGTCCTTTTTTTTGAATTTTATTAATTGGTTTCATAATTTTGTTTAATTCTTTTTCAAAAATTTTAACTTCTTCTGTTTTTGTATTTGGTTCAAGTAAAACTACTTCATAATAATATTTATTTAAATGATCTACAAATAATTGTTGGTTTTCAACTTCAGCCTCTAATATTGGGTTTTTTACATCATCTGTCAATAATTTAGATTTTAAAGATTCTAAAAGAGATTCTTCCATTTCAAGATAAGAAAAAAAGTCTTCTTTTTTTATTCTTTTTAGGTTTCTTTTAGAAAATAATTTTTTTTCTTCTTTATTCAAGAATTTTTCTAACATAAAAAACACGCTCCTTATTAGTATGTCTTCTCTATTATAAGTTAATTTAGTTAAAATAACAAATTAGTCGTTATAAAAACCCCTTATTTTAAGGGGTTTAAAGAAAAATTTATTTTTCGTCAAAAAAATCTTTTAATTTTCAAGAATATTTCAATTGATATGCTTCTCTAAAATTATTATTATTATAACTGATGATTAAATAACTTCTTTTTAGGTTATTAGTGATTGTAACAATATTTTCTTTACTAATAACTACATTATCTAAAAAATAATAGCAGTTATTCGCTTCAACTATATACATTGTTTTATATAATTTTGTACCTATTAAGATTATTGCTAAAACATAAATAACATATATTAAGTAGCTTGCTTGAAATCCATAAAAATAGCTATCAGGTATATTATTACTATCTAAACTTGCTATGTATGTAATTAATCCAACTAATAATCCTAATAAAACTGGAGTAATTAAATAAGAAAGAATATAAAAAGTAATTAATAATTGCTTATTTTTAAAAAATCTTGTTTTTTCAATTTTTTTCAATTTATTTATTTTTATTAAAACAAATATTAGACTTCCTATGTAAAAAAAACTTACAAGACATATAAATATTATACCTACCATTAATTTACTCATTATTTCTCTCCTTTATTAATGTTTGATAACTTAATACTAAATCAAAATCATGACAATCTATTAAATATCTTTTATTTTTTATAATTAATTCTATTCCTGTTTTTCATGAATCAATAAAAAAAGTATAACAAACTATTGATTCAATTTCTTTTATATCAACTTTTAAAAAATTTTCGCTAAATTCAATTACTAAATTTTTATTAGTTAAATAAATATTTACTAAATCTTTTTTTAATTTATTTGTAAGAAAATAGTTTTTATAATCATTTATCTTTATTTTATCTTGATTATCTTTAATCTTATTTTTTTTAAAAAAAATACTTACTAATTTTTTATTATAGAAACATTTTTGATCTTTAGGTAATTCATAATCAATATCAATTTCTTTTAAAGTGAATATTTTTTGTGCTTCTTCAAATTCTTTTAAATATTTATCATTTATTACTTTAAAGCCTTTTATTCTTTTTGAATAAAAGTATGCTAATAAACCTGTTGTAAGCAAAGCTAGTAATCAAATACTTATAAATATTGTTAACAATAAATCTCTATTTTGCATTTGTAAACCTTAATCTCTAATTATTTTACACTTTAACTTAATAAATTTATAGTTAAAAAAAACTAAAAGTTTATACTTTTAGTTTTACTTCTTATTAATTTTCTTTTTTAGTTCTTTTATTCTTTCAATATGATTTTTTTGGTTATTAGTTTTAGCAATTGTTTTTTTAGATTTTGAATTTAATCCTTGCTCTTTATGTGTTCTCCATCAATTTGTTGATGGAGAATTATCTTCAAGACCTGAATAGCTATTTCCAAAATATTTTTTTTGATATACTGGGCTATTTATTTTTTTAAGGTTTTGTTCTAATTCTTTTTCAAAAACTCCACTTCTTAAAAATCCATTTTCATTTTTAAGTTTTCGTTTTTTAGGCAAAATTACATGTGCAACATAATTAGAACTTGCATTAATTCTTTTTCTTTTATTAAATGATCTTTTTTTAACTCATATAATTCAAAATACAATAATAATTAAAACTAATATTAATAAGA